>JAUZRH010000285.1 GCA_030950555.1 Mariprofundus sp.
ACATCCACGTGCTGGTCTATAAGCTCGCCTTCTACGTTGCAGAAACAGTTACATAGGCCCAGCTATGCGCCTGTTTCTGCGCCTTGAATCCAACAACTATCCTGCGCACCTTTTGGATGTTTTATTATTTCCGAGGCCCTAAAGACAGGCTATCGCGCCCATTTAGGGCTTGCTTATGCGCTTGATTTGGCGCCTTGAATCCAACTACTATCCTGCGCATAATCTGGATACTTTATGCTTTCCGTGGCCCTAAATAGGCATCTTCTAGTTGTGTCGAGCGTCAACTATTTTTTATGGCTGGTGAAGGATGCCTAGAAAGCCGGTAAAAGCTTTGATTGGTCATCATTCGCAGCCCTTATATCAAAAGCGTTCATTTTGAACACCAATCAGCTCTCTTGAACAGAATCCTTCGTAAAAGGCATTGGTGAAATAGAGACCACGTGCAGGTGCCGTGGCTGCGCCTAAAGATCGGTCACCGCTGGCTAATAACAATGCAAAATCATCTGGCGTACGTTTGCCTGCCCCTACTTCCACCAGATTACCAACCAAATTACGCACCATGTGATATAGAAAGGCATTCGCTGCGACTTCAATACTGATACAGTGCTCATATTGCGTCACTTCTAGCAAACGAATATTCTTCTCGGCATGGGCTGCTTGGCAACCAGCACCTCGCAAGGCACTAAAATCATGTTCCCCAAGACAGTACGTAGCGGCTTGTTGCATGAGCTCAATATTGATTTTTCTTGGCATCCACCAATGGCGCCAGCGCTGCAGTGCTGATGCTGTATTGCGGTTCCAAATCTGATAGCGATAGGCTCTGCCATGGCAGTGAAAACGGGCATGGAAATCAGCCCCTACAGCCCGCACTCCAACCACTCTTATTTCATCCGGAAGCTTACTATTACAGCCATGAAGATAAGCGCGTGGTGAGCGCTGCCAGCGCGCCAAAGAAACATCAGCATGGGTCAAAAGTGCTTCTGCATGCACCCCTGCATCCGTTCGGCCTGCTGCTGCAGTCACCACCGGGTGCCCTTCCAGTGTTGCAAGCGCATCATTCAAACAGCCCTGCACAGAGCGTGCATTATCCTGTTTTTGCCAGCCATGAAAATTGCGTCCGTCAAATTCTACAACCAATGCAATGCGCTGATATTTCTCTTTATTCATATCCATGCCAACATCATGCATGCAATTCCGCTAATGCCAAGAAGTAAACTTAAAAGCCACCCCTTCCACCCCGTCACGCGCCTTGCGCTCTGTTGGCTTCGCAGCATAGGCCAGCGCAGCCAAAGCACCTTTGATACTAAGCTCGCCGCCTCAAGCGCTTCACAACAAGCGGTTAAAAGTATCGCAGGTAGTACGCGCCAGTGTCGATGTAAGAGAAACTGTTTACGCAGTTTAGATAAACGATAACTCACCTCTTGATGCATGGGCTGAATCATCAATAGATAGGGCAGAAATTTTTGGCCCAATACAGGCAGAGCAAGAGTGGCAGAAAGCCACTCTCTATGGCTAAGAAAACGGGACAGAAGGATTGCGGCGCTAAACATGGCGGTCAAACGGGCGCTTAGCAAAAGGCCATGATAGAGCCCCTCTGCTGTTATTGGCAGCCCCGTAGCCGGGAATAATAACCTACCAGGGGAGAAAAGCAGATGCAGCAGTAGAATAGGCACAACAAACCAAACCATCAACTTTATTAGACGAACCGCAGTAACCCAACTCCCATCAATAAGACGCGTAAAAAGGAGAGCCAATAGGGTTACTGATAGTGACAAATAAATCTGCTGGCTGCTTACAGCCAGTAAAATAAGTCCAAAAGCCGCAACCAATCGAGACTCGGTACTCGATTGAAAAAGAACACTTTTTTTCAACGGCTCATAACATCACTCAAGGTTTCTTTTTATCTTTATCCGTATCTGTGAAATCACTAAGTAAATCTTCCATTCCCTCGATATTCATATCCATATCTAACGATAACGAGCCATCATTAATATCCAAGGGCAGATCATCATCTTCATCAAGCTTACCCAATAGGTCATCCAAATGCTTCGCAGAGTCGCCATGATTATCTGCAGATGATGCAATTTTATTAGCCGTGCCTGTGTCATTAGCTTGACTGCTTGCGCCCGACTTAGCCGCCGAACTGTCATCATCACTGGCAAGCTCCAGCAGTGATCCCAAATCCAGAGCATCATCATCTACGGCCTTGATTTCCACTTCTGGAATAGTCTCTTCACTTACCACAGTCTTCTCAGCGGTCATTAAATCTTCCAGTGACCAATCCAATGAACCTTCCTCAGCCGTATCACTTTCATCACTGGTTATTGCTATAGTTACGCTTTCCGTGTCATCCGTGCTCTTTTTTTCATGCAACTTATCATCTGATTCTACAGCTACGGTGGAATCTTCAGCCAACAGCGAATAATCTAAACCATCGCTACGATCATCAACGAACTTCGTATTTTTTTCTGGGGCTGAATGTTCCACATCAGTGATTAACGGTGCACTAATCTGTTTCTTGATCTCTTCCTCAGGCACATTCACGGCCGATTCTTTGACCGGCTCCTGCACTGATTGAGCCGATAGATCAGCCACTGCGGCATTAAAGGTGGCTAGATCAGCAACGACCAGCACTCCACTTGCCACTGCAATGACTTCATCCAAACCCTTTTTATCATCTTTCGCATATAAAATCTGAGCCTTTTTAATATAGGCATCGACATTATCCGCTTGTAACCGCAGCGCCATATTTAGCTGTTCTAGGGCTTCAGAATCCATACCATAGCGAATATAGACATCTGCTTCTGTGATGTAATCAATGTCGGGGTCTAGAACCTGTTCAGAGCTATCCATGCTCGTGCCAACATTATCGGATGCAGGCGTAGATTGATCACTACTACTCGCATCTTCAACTGTTGCTATGTCACTACTATCTTGCGCACTAGGCAGCTCATCATCACCTTTAATAGAAGGTTCCAACTCTTTTTTAGCAACTGCGGCTGGATGTACTGGCTCACGACGCAGCAAGCGCACGACAATGCCCATCAACAGTAATACAAGTGCAATGAGCACCCATACAATCCAATCCATCGTTGATGATTGTGCAACGGGGTTTTGCTGTTTTTTTTCTAATTCACTCTGTAAACGAGCAATCAAAATTTCCAATTTTTTAAGACGCGCCGTCGAGGCCTCAATCGTCACACTCTCCAGCTTGGTCTGGAGCACTTTCATATTTTTACTGTTTTTATCCAATTGCTGTTGCAGCTTTTTGTTTTCCAGCTGCATATTCAGTAGTGCTGGACTGTTAACCGTCACATGCTGTGCTGAGCCTGTCGCTACAGAAGCAGCCTCTTTGCTTGCATTTTGTTGTAGTGACACATGCGGTTTCGATGCACGGTTATTCAGCACAGCATCAGGTGCTTTGGCCGACGCCGATACAGGGGCGAGAGCAGAACCCTCAGCCTTTTTCCCAATACCTACCCGTTTGTTATAACGGCTACGCTGAGCCTCTGCAACAGCTGCATAGTGTGGCTCTTTAGTCAGTTTATTCCACGCCCTAGAGTGATTAGCAACAAGACGATTTGCCTTTGACTTTGTATTCCGTTCTACATCCGCAGCACTCGGTACCTTTAACGTACCACCAGCCTTAAGAAGGTTAATATTATTTTTATCAAAATTATTCGGATTTTTTTCAAACAGAGCAAGCATCACCTGATCAATACTATAACGATGATCTGCACGCAAACGTCTGGCTACGGTATACAGACTATCACCTGAGACAATGGGGCCATAAACTGCTGATCTAGCCCAGCTATCACGACGAACCGGGGTGATATCCTCTGTTGTCTGCGCAGGCAACACCAGCTCGCCTGAGCTGCGCGTTGCTGGGTTATCCACTTTAGTTGAGTGCTCCGGGCTCTGTACCGTGCTCAACTGAGCCTTTTTACTAGAAACAGTTTTCACTGTTTTATTAACATCCATAAAAACAGGATATTTGCGAAAATAAGAGACGCGGCCCGTCCGAATTTTAAGAATTAAGTTGAAAAAAGGTGTTTTAATCAGAGCATTGGATGTGAGTTCAATGCGCGTACCTCGTTTATCACTAACGACATCTGCACGAAGAGCGTTAAGAACAGAATCTCTGTAGACTTCGAAAATTCTATAATCACCACTATTGGCAATTTCGATAAAAACTTTTGAAACTGCCTCATCTTTTTCCATTTGAAGAGGGACTTCTGCATAAAAAGGTTCACTAATATGGCTGGCTACCTCCACTTTCCCAAGTGACGCACCATCTACATTCGTCACAAACAGCAAAGGTAAAATAGTCAGAAACAAACTTACTTTACTATATTTTAGCCAATATCGCATGGAAATCCTCCATTACTCTCAATACATAGCATAAGCACTACTCTACAGAAATCAAAATTTCTGCTATCTGGATAGCATTTAGCGCTGCCCCTTTACGTATATTATCCGCCACAACCCATAAGTTTATAGAGTTTGGACATGACATATCGTCTCGAATACGTCCAACCCACACAGGGTCAGTTCCAGCCGCCTCTGTGGCCATCGGATAATCTTCTAGTGCCGGTGCATCCACCACACAAATGCCTTCCGCATCAGCTAAAACAGCACGCGCAGTTGCTGCATCAAGAGGTGCGGTAAAGGTGATATTCACAGATTCAGAGTGACCATAAAAAACTGGCACGCGTACAGTCGTCGCTGTCACGGCAATATCAGATTCCAGAATCTTTCTAGTTTCATCTATCATCTTGCGCTCTTCTTTGGTGTAGCCATCATCCATAAAGCTATCAATTTGTGGAATCACATTAAAAGCAATGCGCGCCGGAAATAGCTCTATGCTAGGCTCTTGTGAATTCAGTAGCTGCCCTGTCTGCTTGGCCAACTCTTCAATCGCACGGTTACCCGCCCCTGAAACAGCTTGATAGGTAGAGACCACAACACGCGCAATAGCCACTTCATCGTGCAGGGGTTTAAGTGCGACAACCATCTGAATGGTTGAACAGTTCGGGTTCGCAATAATATGGTTTTCTCTAGCCATCTCAAGGGCATGCGGATTCACTTCTGGCACAACTAAGGCGACCTCTGGATCCATACGCCAAGCACTAGAGTTATCAACGACATAACAACCGGCGGCTGCAAACCGCGGTGCATACTCAAGGGATGTATCACCACCGGCAGAAAACAGGGCAATATCAACCCCTTCAGGATCAAACTCAGCTAAATCTTGAACAATATAATCGCGTCCTTTAAAAGCCACCGCTGTTCCAGCACTTCGGCTAGAGGCCAGCATAATCAATGTTGCAATGGGAAATTTCCGTTCAGCTAGAACATCCAACATCGTCTGTCCGACCGCTCCCGTTGCACCGACAACAGCGACAACGTAACCGCCACTTTTCTGTTCGATAAAACGCTCAACCTCACTCATGCCAGTGCCTCCAAAGCAGCACAAACCGCACTACCCATTGCCGAGCAACTTACGGGCGTTTCACCCGCAAAATTCAAATCAGCCGTCCGCAGACCACTATCCAATACCTGCTCAACAGCCAGCTCTACTTTTTCAGCCAAATCAGCTCTGGCAAGTGAAAAACGTAACATCATCGCCACAGATAGAATGGTAGCCAATGGATTGGCCACATCCTGTCCTGCAATATCAGGGGCTGAACCATGAATGGGTTCGTACATAGCAAACTGTTCACCAATAGAAGCCGATGGCAACATACCGATAGAACCGGTCAACATAGAGGCTTCATCAGACAAAATATCACCAAATAGATTACCCGTAACAATGACGTCAAACTGTTTGGGGTTACGAATCAATTGCATGGCTGCATTATCAACATACAGATGTGACAACTCGACATCACTAAATTCACTCTGATGTAGCTCAACGACCACACTGCGCCACAACTCTGAAACTTCCAACACGTTGGCTTTCTCTACACTGCAAACCCTATTTGAACGTAGGCGAGCCGCTTCAAAGGCCTTGCGTGCAATACGTCTGACCTCTGACTCACGGTAGGCCATGGTATTGTAGCCACGCCGTTCACCATCAACGATTTCAATACCGCGCGGCTGACCAAAGTAGATACCAGAAACCAACTCACGCACAACCAGAATATCAACGCCGTCAATCACTTCCGGCTTTAGTGTCGAAGCATCTAGCAACTGACTGTGCACTTTGGTCGGGCGATAGTTGGCAAATAGACCGAGGTCCTCACGTATACCCAACAGTCCAGCCTCAGGACGGAGTGGTTTTTCCAATCCTTCCCACTGGGGACCACCAACAGCACCAAGAAGCACGGCATCGGATGCATGTGCTAGTTTCTTGGTGGCATCTGGGTACGGGTTACCATCGGCCTCAAATCCTGCACCACCGATACTAGCCTCTTCGTAACTGGCCTCTAGTGCAAAATGGCTATTCAGTACATCCAGTACTTTCACCGCTTCACGAACTATTTCCGGACCAATGCCATCACCGGGTAATACTGCAATCTTCACTGCCATCTCTTACTCCTTTGAACCAACGGCAGTCCTGACCGCCGTCAAAAAATCATCCACATCTTTAAATTCCCGATAGACCGAAGCAAAACGAACATACGCGACACCATCAAGTTTACGCAGTTGCTCCATGACAAATTCACCCAGCAAATCTGCAGATATCTCTGCTTCGCCCGTCTCTTGTACCGCTCGCAATACAGCATTCAGCCCCAGCTCTAATTGAGCCGCAGAAACAGGTCGTTTTTCAAGTGCCTTTTGCATACCAGAACGCACTTTTTCAAGATCAAAGGACTGCCGGGTAGCATCCTTTTTTATAATCAGAGGAAGCCTTAACTCCGCCCGTTCATAAGTGCTGAAGCGTTTTCCACACCGTTCACACTCACGCCGGCGACGCACAGCCCCACCCTCTTCAACCACACGTGAATCAATCACCCGTGTATCATCATTATTACAAAATGGGCAAAACACTCAACAGACCCAATCAGCTCTGATAAATAGGAAACCTATCAGTCAACTGTCGCACTTCAGCACTAACGGCCTGATGTACGGCATCATTTTCAGGTGCTTTAAGCACTTTCAAAATCATCTCACCAATCTGCTTTGACTCTTCTTCCATCATGCCGCGAGAGGTAATCACTGAAGCACCAATACGAACACCGGATGTTACAAAAGGTGATTCAGGATCAAATGGAATGGTATTTTTATTGACTGTAATAGCAGCGGCTTCCAGTGCCTCTTCAGCCTGCTTACCATTTATGCCTTGTGGACGCACATCAACACGGAACATATGGCAATCCGTACCACCTGAAACAATGCGTAAACCACCAGTTGACAACGTATCAGCCAATGCACGGGCATTCAGCACCACCTGTTTTTGATCGGCTTTAAACTGATCACCCAGTGCTTCACCAAAGGCCACTGCCTTAGCGGCAATCACATGCATCAATGGCCCGCCCTGAATACCAGGGAAAATACGAGAATTTATTTTTTTATACAGCTCTGCATCATCCGTTAAAATCATGCCGCCACGAGGGCCACGTAGCGTTTTATGTGTGGTAGTCGTAATAACATGAGCGTGACCAACAGGTGTTGGATAAGCATCCGCCGCAATTAACCCTGCATAATGAGCCATATCCACCATCAAGATAGCACCAACAGAGTCAGCAATTTTACGCATACGCTCAAAGTCAATACAGCGCTCATAAGCAGAAGCGCCACCAATAATCAATTTCGGACGTTGTATTTGAACTTGTTTCTGCATAATATCATAATCGATGAGTTCATTATCTTGGCGAACCCCATAAGCAACCACTTCATAGAGCCTACCTGAAAAATTCACTGGTGAGCCGTGCGTCAGATGACCACCATGGGAAAGATCCATGCCCATAATTGTATCGCCTGTCTTCAAAGCGGCCATAAATACAGCCATATTTGCCTGCGAACCAGAATGAGGCTGAACATTTGCATATTTCACGCCAAATAGTTCACATGCCCGCTCCTGAGCCAAACGCTCTACCTTATCAACGTGCTCACAACCACCATAATAACGACGACCAGGATAGCCTTCCGCATATTTATTGGTCATCACTGAACCTTGAGCTTGCATCACAGCTTTAGAGACGATATTTTCACTGGCAATCAACTCCAGCGTATGCTGTTGACGACCTAATTCTGCATCAATCGCTTCTAAAACAGCGGTATCATTCAGTGGTGCATTAAAAAATTGACTGCGGTCAGACATGATTTCTCCTGAAAATTAATAAAAACGGTCTTATCTATTAGTAACGCAACACCGTCCAATATCCAACAAAGTAACTCAGCACTGTTGGATGCGCGCATTATGTCGAAAGCTGGTGCATCCGTCATCCATAAGCTTAGCATTGTTTTAGTTCATCGTCATAAACTATTAAAAAATAACTATTTCGTAACTATTCAAGGCCAATAAAAATAACGATCAAAAGCTTTACTCCGCAATGAATGCAACGTTACACGGAGTACAAACAAATCCACATAAGTACTGCATTGGAGAAAAAGCTATTCCTCTCCTCTCATTGAAAGCTTTGAAAGCCAAGCACTCAAAGCACCAATTTGAGCCGCGTTCAGTGGGCCACCATTTTTTTGAGAAAAACCGGGCATATGCTGGCTACCAGTACCTGCTGCAATCACAGCAGCCATCGAAGCAGCACCCATGATACCAGCTAATTTTGGCGCATAGGCTCCTTCCCCCCCTTTGCCATGACACATCACACAGACTGCTTGATATATTGTTGCGCCACTCTGCTTACCTTTCGCCGGAGAAAAGTGACATGCAGCACACTTACCATCAAAAATAGTTCGATTGCTTGCTTGCATATGGGGATTCGCCTTCACATCCAACATTAATTTCGCCCGACTGCGCCCCCCGGCATCGTCTGTTAACTCCACCCACTTCTGCACCCCATCCTGCTTGGCAAAGGTATCAATCGTAACTTTTACTCGTGTAAAAGCCCCCGGCATCAATAAATGCTGCTCCGGCTCTGCCACCGAACAACCACATGATGTCGTGACAGAGCTTATACTCATCATCTGCCCCGCGCTATTACGCACACGCAAAAATAACACTGCCTTTTCACCCTCCAGCACTGACCCAGCATCGATCACATCCGGTTCGAAAATAAGCTTTGATTGCAGCTTGTTAGACTCATAACCATGAACAATCACTTTATCTTCATCAAGCCCTCGAAGTGAGCCTGAATCGACACTGCATGAGGTAAGCAGAAGCGCTAAAACCAACAGTATCAAGCGCATACAAGCCACTCTTTCAAGAGCACCGGAAGCGCTCGCTCACCACGCATCATCGCCTGCAACTCAGGAGGCTCACTCGTCAATAACAGTTCAATTGCCTCCACAACATCCACCTTTTTAAAATCAGCACCATGAAGATTAGCCAACCAAGCATCAAGCTCCAGCAAGCCTTGTCTATTTAAACGATAACACATCCGGCGAATAGCCAATTCAGATTCCTGCATAGCCAAAAGCTATGGTCCCAGCCTCTGAATGACAAATCTAATTCACAATTCACCCCTAAAACGCTTCTATCATGTCTCAAAACCCGAGGGTGCAAGAGCCTCAGCTTGCAAATACACATAGCCTTGATGAAGATATCCGTACGCATAGAGCCAATTGCAAAACTCTGGGTGGATGAGCGGCAATCCCACTTTGAGTCCATTTTTGAGGTGGAATGAGGTGCATGGTGGTTCCATGGAGCAAACAACAGCGCGGAAATGGGCCAAAGTGGGGCCGCCGATCGCCGC
>JAUZRH010000286.1 GCA_030950555.1 Mariprofundus sp.
TGAGCGGCGATCGGCGGCCCCACTTTGGCCCATTTCCGCGCTGTTGTTCGCTCCATGGAACCACCATGCAGCTCATTCCATCTCAAAAATGGACTCAAAGTGGGATTGCCGCTCATCCACCCAGAGTTTTGCAATTGGCTCTGAAGTGTTATCGTTTTAGAGTCTTTCATCGCAGAGGAAAGATAGCAGATAGAATACGGAGCTTTAGTTGAACATATTTATATGATGATGGCATCCTTCATTTTCCGGTTTACACATAAAGGCTTTTCTTAAGACGGAAAAGGCTTTGCCAAATAGTTGATCCCCTCACCCCAGCCCTCTCCCGGAGGGCTGGGGTGAGGGGATCAATGAAAACGCCCATGATTCATCCGGCCTACGGAAGGTGAATAGGCATCTTTCAGCTGTGAGGTAAGAGCCTCGGGAAAAATAAAGTATCCAGGTTATGCGCAGGACAATTATTTAATTCCGCGGCCCTAACGTAGAGCGTCAGCTATTTTTTATAGCTGGTGGAGGATGCCCTTATGATCATGATTTTCTTCGTGCCCTTCGTGACTCTGTGGTGGAAAGCCTTTGACTGTTTATGAATGTCGTTAAGAATCGAAGATGTGGCTTTATTTAGGTATGAACTATAAACTCGCTGCGTTAAAGCACGGCCTTCGATTTTCCACAACAAAACTGGAATATCGAATTATAGCTTGTTATGATAGGTTAATGAAGGTGAGGGGGGAGAGTGATATGGCTTCTAATGTAGTGCAAAAAGCAGCGGATCAGCGTGCGCTGAGAACATTCGCACTGTGGATAGCCTGGGCTGTCTCATCGCTTACGGTATTTGCGATGATGTCTCGAAGAGCCAATGTACTTGATTTTATTACCCATGATCAGACGCGAGTCACCTGGATGATTATTGGCATGTTTGTGCTTGGGGTGGCGATCAGTCTGTTTCATACGATGAAGTTGACAGCTGAATGGTTCCGAGCGTATCGCATTGAATCTTTGATGCTCAATAAGGGGCTGGCTGGGGTGCGTAGTCGTGGTGGCGGCCATCTGGTTGATCGCTTTGTCGATGCAATGCACATGATTGGCGAGCGCAATGGCCGTGTGGATGCCAATGCGCTGATAGATGTTGAATTTGCATCGCAGCATCGGTTGAGCCAATTTGTTGGCTTTCTCGGTAACCTGATGATTACACTGGGTCTGATTGGTACGGTGCTGGGTATGACGATCACGATGAATGGGCTTAGTGGTGCTCTGGGGTCGTTAGGCGTCGATCAAGGACTATTGATTGAAGGTTTACGCAGTGCGATGAATGGTATGGGCATAGCTTTTTATACGACGCTGATTGGTTCGGTGCTGGGTGGTATCTTGCTGCGGGTCTTTTCATGGATTACCGATGCATCAGTGAATGGCTTGCAAGATTTGATGTTAAGAAGTTGTCTGGTGCATGCTTCGTCCGATATGGAACCGAGTGATGATCGTAATTTTCGTGCTCTTGATGCAACAGTTCAGAAGCTGCAAGCAAGTGTTGAACTATTGAATCTAGCTTTGCAGGCCAGCCGGGATGAGATGGGGCAGCTACGAGAGGAAGCAACGAAAATGCATCAGGAGCTAGGGGCCTTAGCCGCAGATGATCCGATTCGTACGATGGCAGCAGGCCATGCCCGCTATGCCTTATCCGTGCGTCCGACTTTGTTAAGTCGAATTTTTAATCGTAGTAAGGATTGAGCTGTCGATGAGTCGGTCAAGAAATAGCCAACCGGACAATTTTTATGAAATATTTTCCGATATGGCGTTACTGATGCTGGCGGCATTTATTTTTCTGTTCGCCTTGATTTTGATTAATGCTCAACTGCAAGGCAGCGGTAAGGCTGAAGAGACACTGCAAGAGGTAGAGGATCTTAAACAACAGCTAGCACAGGCGAATCGTGAAAACTTAGAGCTGCAACGAGAGATAAATAGCCTGGCCAGCGTAGATGCCCAGCAGCAGTTGAAAAATGCCGAAGCATTGATGGCGAGTAAGGGTGTGCAGGAGCAGACCGATAAGGTGTTGCTTAGTGCAAGTATGGCTACAGGTAGTGGACGCAAAGATTTTGATATGTTTATTAAAGGTTTGCAGGATATACCAGGGAAGGATCTACATCTACTTATTGATGGAACAGGCTCAATGCATGGCGTCACGACCTTCCTGGTTCCGGTGCTGCGTTTGATCGCGATTCGTTCAGGTAAGCACCTCTCAGCGGTGAGTTGGTATGCTGATCACAAGGTGGGTACTAACACAGGCAGCATGGCTGAAATGTTTGATCATCTTATGGCAGAAGCGCCATTTGTTGGTGCAGATGAGACCATTGGACATGCCTTTCGTCATATTGTGGCGGAGAATCCAGTGCCAGGCGCTTATCTTCTCATTGGCGATGAACCTCCGACAGATGAAATACGCTATCATGGTATTCCCGCGCCAGTTTTTACTTTGCCGCTTGGCACTAGTGATTCCAATACCAAGTATGCCTTCCAAAAATTGGCCGATGATACCGGTGGAAAAATGCTTGAGCTGAAGTTCCAATAAACAGCAGTCAAAAGTGTAACCGTTCACCACAAAGGCACTAAAACACCAAGTATAGACAATGTCGCATGCCTATGTGCTCCCAGTATATTGTAGTCATTACCGAGTTGATCGGCTCCATCAATGCAGAAGGGGCAAGCGGTGCTGTTCTTTCCGTGCAATGGGATCAAGGCTGTTTCAACAGTATCTTGTGATATAGCCTTTTATATGATTGACCTGACCACAGGATGCATCAGCACTATAGCTCTGGAAAGGAAACGTCCTTTAAGGGCCGCGGAAAAAATAAAGTATCCAGGTTATGCGCAGGATAGTTGTTGGATTCAAGGCGCCAAATCAAGCGCATAAGCAAGCCCTGAATGGGCGCGATAGCCTACTGCCTTTAGTAGTAACGCTGTGGCAACGCAGAATGCGGACTTATAGAC
>JAUZRH010000287.1 GCA_030950555.1 Mariprofundus sp.
AAGAGTTTGGCGCATAAGCAAGCCCTGAATGGGCGCGATAGGTAGTCATATTGCTTTTAAAAAGTGGCTGATTCTTTAACGCAGAAGAGGGGCTTATAGACCAGTAGAATGGGATAGTTAATTATTTCCGCGGCCCTTAGGTTTAAGCGGGTTGTTTACGTTTTCTCATCGCAAGCTGCCACTGTCTAGTTTATCACTATTTTAGTTGCGCTATAAATATTCTTGCCATTTTAAAAATCCCTTATAAGATGCGGCCATCTGATTGATAGGCTTACCCAGCTTAAAGATCAGGTGTTTTAAGCCGCATTGCCAATTAGACTGCCAATAAGGCACACTAAGGGGATGATCTTAAAACGATAAACCATACAAAGTCTTGAAATTAAAGGTCTTTATTTTTAACATAGGCTCGTAGCTCAGGGGTAGAGCACCACCTTGACATGGTGGGGGTCGGCGGTTCGAAACCGCCCGAGCCTACCAGTACAAATGTATCATAAAAAGAGGTCGGACTGATTCAGTCGGGCCTCTTTTTTTGCTCTTGGCGTATGGCCTCACTTGGTTAGTATGCCAGTCGTTTAATTTGGAGGAGTAGGTCGCTATGGATATTCAATTACCTGATGGTTCAAGTCGTACACTGGCAGAGGGCGCGACAGCTCTTGATTTGGCCGCTGATATTGGCGCGGGTTTGGCGCGAGCAACTATTGCTGCTGTGGTTAATGGCCAGCAGGTGGACGTATCATATCTATTAAGTGATGGTGATGTTGTTTCTCTGATTACTGAGAAGTCTGATGAAGGCTTGCAGGTGATTCGTCATTCGATGTCACATCTGATGGCCATGGCCGTACAGGATGTGTTTCCTGGTGCACAGGTAACCATTGGCCCGGTGATTGAAGATGGCTTTTATTATGATTTTGCCTATGAACGCGCTTTTACCCCAGAGGATCTGAAAAAGATTGAAGATAAAATGCGTCAATTGGCCAAGCAGAAGTTAGCCATTAGTCGAGAAGAGTGGGATCGCGATGATGCGATTGCCCATTTTGAGTCGATTGGTGAGAGTTATAAGGCCAAGTTGATCGCGCGTATTCCTGCTGGTGAAACGGTGAGTCTGTATAGACAGGGCGAATGGTCGGATCTTTGTCGCGGCCCGCATGTGCCCAATACAGGTATCCTTAAACACTTTAAGTTGATGAAGGTTTCTGGCGCTTACTGGGAAGGCAACTCTGATAATGAACAGTTGTGCAGGATCTATGGCACAGCATGGGCTTCTAAGGGTGATCTGAACGCCTATTTGACACGTCTGGAAGAGGCTGAGAAGCGTGATCATCGCAAGTTGGCTAAGTCACTTGATCTGTTTCATCTGCAAGAAGAAGCGCCAGGCATGATCTTCTGGCATCCGAAGGGGTGGACTGTTTGGCAGCAGGTGGAGAATGAGATTCGTGGTGTGATGCGCGATAATGGTTATCAAGAGATAAAAACGCCGCAGATGGTGGATCGCAAGCTGTGGGAGAAATCAGGTCACTGGGATAAATTCCGTGCTGAGATGTTTACCACTAGCACTGAAAATCGTGATTACGCCATTAAGCCGATGAACTGTCCGTGTCATATTCAGGTTTTCAATCAGAATCTCCACTCTTATCGTGATCTACCACTGCGTTTGGCGGAATTTGGTTCGTGCCATCGTAATGAGCCATCGGGTACACTGCATGGTTTGATGCGCCTGCGTAATTTTGTGCAGGATGATGCACATATTTTTTGTACGGAAGGGCAGATTCAGGATGAAGTGTGTGATTTTATTGATCTGACCTATGACGTCTATAAGCGCTTTGGCTTTGAAGAGGTGATTATTTTTCTCTCGGATAGGCCGGACAATCGCGTGGGTACGGATGAACAGTGGGATAAAGCGGAAGCAGCGCTGCATCAGGCGTTAGGTTCTAAAAATATAAAATATGGTCTAAATCCGGGCGAAGGTGCATTTTACGGGCCGAAGATCGAGTTTTCACTAAAGGATTGTCTGGGCCGTGTTTGGCAGTGTGGTACGATTCAAGTGGACTTCTCGATGCCTGGTAAGTTGGGTGCGGAATATGTAGATGAAGATTCATCCCGACAGACGCCAGTGATGTTGCATAGGGCTATTTTAGGTTCGATGGAGCGTTTCATCGGGATTTTGATAGAGCATTACGAAGGTAAATTCCCGTTTTGGTTGGCGCCAGTGCAGGCGATGGTCTGTAATATCAGTGAAGGACAAGCTGATTATGTGGCTGAAATAACCAAATTAATGCATCAAGCGGGCTTTCGTGTAGATATGGACTTGCGAAATGAGAAGGTCGGCTATAAAGTGCGCGCCCACACACTGGCGAGGGTGCCGTTTATCCTTGTTGCCGGAGATCGAGAGCGGGATGAGAAAACTATCTCTGTCCGTGACCGTAGTGGTGAGAATCTAGGCACATTTAGTGTTGATGAATGGATTAAAAAGATGGCTGACATGCAGTCGTGTCATACTTGAGAGAAAATGAATGAGATTGCTGACTGAGCAAGGGGGCTCGTATTAAAAAGGATTTACCAATCAACCTTGAGATTAACGCAGATCAAGTGCGTGTAGTCGATGATACCACAGGTGAACAGCTGGGTGTACTGCAGCTTAGAGATGCCGTTTCACAGGCTGAAGCCAAAGGTCTGGATTTGGTGCTGATGGCGGCTAAAAGTAATCCGCCTGTGTGCAGAATCATGGACTATGGTAAATACAAGTACGAGCAGAGCAAAAAAGCGAATGCGGCCAAGAAACGTCAGCATGTGATGCAGATTAAGGAAGTGAAAGTACGTGCTAGTACAGATACTCACGACCTTGAAGTGAAGCTGAAAAGTGCCATCAAGTTTTTGTCTGAGGGTAACAAAGTGAAAGTTACACTGCGTTTCCGTGGACGTGAAATGGCTCATACTGGACAGGGACTGGCTCAGATGAAACATGTAGCTGAGCAGGTTGCTGAATATGGAAAGCCGGAAAAAATGCCAAATATGGAAGGACGCCAGATGATTATGATGCTGGCCCCTCTGAAAAAGTAAGGAAGGTTCAGTATTATGCCTAAGATGAAATCAAACAGTGGTGCTGCCAAACGTTTCTCTAAGACGGGAAGCGGTAAGTGGAAGCGGAACAAGGCTTTTGGAAGTCATATTCTGACCAAAAAGTCAGCCAAGCGTAAACGCAATATGCGTGGTACAGAGCTGGTTTCCGGCTCCGATGCAAAAGCGCTGGAACGTTTAGTTCCAGGTCGCGGCTAAGATAGTTAAAGGTTAGGAGAGATATATGCCTCGCGTTAAATCCGGTGTTCAGGCGCATGCGCGCCACAAAAGTGTAATTAAGGCAGCCAAGGGCTACCGTGGTCGTCGCAAGAGCTGCTTCCGCGTTGCGACTCAGGCCGTTGATAAGGCTCGTCAATATGCCTATCGCGATCGTAAGGTCAAAAAACGTGACTTCCGCAGCCTGTGGATTGTTCGTATTAATGCTGCAGCCAAAATGAATGGTTTGAGCTACTCTCGTTTTATGCATGGTCTGGATAAGGCTGGTATTGAACTTGATCGTAAGGTTCTGGCTGATATTGCAGTACGTGATGCAGAGGGCTTTACCCAGTTGGTAGAAGCAGCTCGCGCACAGTTATAAAAAAGTTTGATCCGGCTTAGAGAGCTGGAAGTAAATAATGATCCAAAGCATGCGCAGGATTTTTATTCGGCATCAAGGCGTGGAAACTGATGCACAGCCTTATCTATGTGGTGTTTTACGCAACGCAGATGCAGGACAAAAAGACAAGCAGGATTGGATGATAATTTGTTTCTATCTCCCTTAGGGCCACGGAAAGAATAAAGTATCCAGGTTATGCGCAGGATAGTTGTTGGATTCAAGGCGCCAAATCAAGCGCATAAGCAAGCCTTGAATAGGCGCGATAGACTACTGCCTTTCATTGTAACTCTGTGGCAACGCAGAATGCGGACTTATAGACCAGCACGTGGATGATTTATTCTTTCCGCGGCCCTTAGGCCGGCTCTGAAGTATTCAAAGGCAGGGCTGTTTACAGTCCTGCCTTTTGCGTTTGGTTGAGTTATTAGAATATGTTTTTTACCACGAAGGGCACGAAGGAAAGTCTTATAAAGTAAAGATTTATGTTATTCTGTTTCGCATACTATTTTCTCGGATGTGGTGCAGAGTTTTAATATATAACGCTGATTTCTTTCTTTTGCCTCCTTCGTGCCTTGGTGGTGAATGAATAGGGGTATGGTATGAGCGAGATTGAATCGCTAAAAGGGCAGTTGGACTCTTTACAGACAGCGGCGTTGGTCGCGTTTGCACAAGCTGAGGATTTGTCAGCCCTACAGCAGTTGCGTGTGCACTATCTGGGTAAAAAAGGGGCGTTGACGGAAGTGCTAAAAGGCGTGGGTAAACTGCCGCCGGCTGAGCGTCCTGTGATCGGTCAATATGTGAATCAGACGAAAGCTGCGCTAACGCAAGCGCTTGAACTTAGTGAGGCTGAATTGGCGGTGAAAGGAAAGGCGTTGCGCATTGAAGCGGAACGCTTGGATATTACCCTTTCGGGTCGCAAGCAGGCGGTCGGTGCGCTGCATCCCGTGCAGCAGGGGCTGGATGAAATCACTGCTATCTTTGCGCAGATGGGCTTTGCAGTGGCTGAAGGGCCTGAAATTGAAGATGAGTTTCATAATTTTGATGCACTAAATATTCCCCCTGAGCATCCAGCGCGTGCCATGCACGACACCTTCTTTCTTAAAGACCTTCATAGTGACAGTGGTGAACCGATGTTACTGCGTACCCACACTTCGCCTGTACAGATTCGCACCATGAAACGTTTTTTAGCAGAACATGGTGAGCCCCCGTTGGCCGTTGTGGCACCGGGTCGTGTTTATCGTTGTGATTATGATGTGACGCATTCACCTATGTTTCATCAGGTGGAAGTGTTTAAAGTTGATCGTGATGTCTCCATGGCCCACCTGAAAGGGGTGTTGCAGCATTTTCTCTCTACCTACTTTGAAAAAGAGGTTGGTATTCGTCTGCGCCCTCACTATTTTCCGTTTACTGAACCTTCTGCGGAAGTGGATATTTCCTGCGTTTTTTGTGCGGCAAAGGGCTGTCGTATCTGTAAAGGAAGCGGTTGGATAGAGGTATTGGGGTCCGGCATGATTCACCCGAATGTGCTGCGTTCAGTGGGTATTGATGGGGATGAATTCTCTGGCTTTGCCTTTGGTTTGGGTGTGGAGAGGTTGGTCATGCTGAAAAAAGGCATTCCTGATCTGCGCCTCTTCTTTGAAAATGATGTGCGCTTTTTACGTCGTATGGGGGTGTCCAAATGAAAATTCCATTTTCCTGGTTGAAAGCTTATGTACCACTAACAGCAACACCAGCAGCGCTTGCCGATGATCTGGTTCGTTTAGGGCATGAAGTGGAGAGCGTTGAATTGCCACGAGCGGCTGTTAAAGGGGTTCTGGTTGGGTTGATTACCTCAAAAATAGCTCATCCGGATGCCGATAAGCTGAGCCTTTTGAAAATTGATATTGGTAGTGCAGAGCCGTTAGCAATTGTCTGCGGTGCGGCCAATATGGGCGAGGGTGATAAGGTTCCTGTGGCTACTATAGGCACGTCGTTGCCGGGTGGTATTACCATTAAAAAAGGTGCTATTCGTGGTGAAACCAGTTGTGGTATGTGCTGCTCTGAAGTGGAGTTAGGACTTGCGAATGAGTCGGCAGGCTTGTTGATTCTGCCACTAGATGCGCCTGTTGGCATGGAAGTGGGTGAATACCTGGCGCTGGAAGAAGCACTCTTTGATCTCTCTATTACACCAAACCGTGGTGACTGTATGAGTGCTCGTGGCATTGCACGTGATCTGGCTGCTGATGCGGCTTTGTCCTTTACGGATGTGGGTGGCAAAGAGCTGCTTTTGGACGCATCGATTGGAGCACCTCAGGTGGTGGTGTCAGAGCATGAATGCCCGCTCTATATGGCTAGAAAAATCGATGGCATTACTGTGGCCGATTCGCCTCAGTGGATGCAGTCAGGTTTAATTCTGGCTGGCATGCGCCCAGTCAATGGCGTAGTAGATGTGCTCAATTACGTCATGTTGACTATGGGTCAGCCGATGCACGCCTTTGATGCCAACAGCTTAAACGGTGATATTGCTGTGCGTTCGGCGGTGGCTGAGGAGTCTTTCTCGGCACTCGATGGGCGTGTACTTAAACTGCATGCTGGTGATCTGGTTGTGTCAGATGATCATGGTGTGATTGCTTTGGCTGGTATTATGGGCTCAGAAGCAACGGCTGTGACGGATGCGACGACCACGATCGTATTGGAATCAGCCTTTTTTAAACCTTCGCGTATCAGTGAGACCAGGCGCACCTATGCCATGGTATCAGAGGCTTCGATGCGTTTTGAACGGGGTGTTGATCCAGCCATGGTTAGCATTGCAATGCAGCAGGCAACAGCTTTGTTGATTGAACTGTTTGGCGGCGTAGCTGGTGAAGTGACGGTGCGTGGTGATGCCGATAGTATCAATAGTGGCGGTCGGGTTGTGTGCTCCATAGCGCGTATTGAGTCGCGTTTGGGCGTTGAAATTCCAGTGGCGCTTGATGATACCTTGGTTCGTATGGGTTTTGGTATTCAGCGGGCAGGTGATAGCTTGGCTGTGACGGTCCCATCATTTCGTCATGATGTTTCAATTGCAGAGGATCTATCCGAAGAATATGCGCGGATTGTTGGTTTTGATGCGATTCCTTCGTTGCTGCCGCCATTAGCAACAAGTGCTCCGGCTAAGCCCGATAGTGCGATTCATGATGCGGTAGCGGGTGGCTTCTTGCAGGCGGTGACCTACGCCTTTATCTCGGCCGAGGAGCAGCGGCTTTTTGTCGCCGATGATGGGTTGGATATTATTTTGGAAAATCCAATTTCTGATGCCATGAGTGTGATGCGTCGCTCCGTCTGGCCGGGTCTGTTAAATGCAGCTAAGCGCAACCTGAATCGTCAGCAACCGGGTGTGGCATTGGTTGAGCAGGGGCGTGCCTATCAACGGACAGCGACAGGTCATGATGAAAGCAGTGTGTTGGCTTGGCTTATGACAGGAGAGGTGGTCTCAGATCAGTGGCATAGTAGCGCGCGTTCAGCCGACTTCTTTGATCTAAAAGGAGCTGTAGAAACGTGGCTTAGCTTACGCGGACTGACGGGTCGTTTTATCGCGGATGATACGATTCAGGGTTTGCAACCAGGGCAGAGTGCAAAAATACTGGTTGGACGGGCAGAAGCCGGCCGTATTGGCCGTATTGATGTAGATATTGCCGCTAGTTTTGATATTGATACGCCTCTATTTGTGGCTGAAATAAATCTGGATCTGTTGTCAGATGGTAAACAGGCAAAGTTTGTACCTTTGCAAGAGTTTCCAGCTGTCGAGCGTGACTTGGTGTTTCTGTTTGATAAAAGTAATGCAGCGGAAGCGATTTTAAATGCAGTTCGTAGCGCGGGTGGTAAGTTGCTGGCAGATGCTCGCATTTTTGATCTTTATCAAGGCAAAGGAGTAGCAGCAGGTAAGGTGAGCTTGGGCGTGCGGTTTAGTTTGCAGAATGCAAAACGCACACTAACACAAGCGGACTCCGATGCTGCTTCAACGGCTATTATTGCTGCGATGGAGAAGCGTTTTGGTGCGGTTCTGCGCTAAGCGATGATATTGGCTGGTGTTGATGAAGTAGGGCGTGGGCCGTTGGCGGGCCCCGTAGTCACGGCGGCAGTGATTTTGTCGGCGGATGATCCCTATCTGGGGCAATATCGTGATTCTAAAAAGGTGGCTGAGAAAAAACGGCTGAAATTATATCACCATATTCGTAAGCATGCCGTGGCTTATCATGTGTCGTTTGCAAGTATTGAAGAGATTGATCATCTGAATATTTTGCATGCAACCATGCTAGCGATGCGGAGATCTGTTGATGGCTTGGCTATAAAGCCAACCAAGGTGCTAGTGGATGGTAATCGCATTCCGGATCTAAGTGTGGATGCGGAGGCTATTATCGGTGGTGATGACAAGGTGCAGCAGATAGCCGCAGCATCCATTGTTGCCAAGGTCGTACGCGACCGCTTGATGGCGATGTGGGATGTACGCTACCCCGGTTATCAGTTTGCTAAGCACAAGGGGTATGGCACCAGGATACATATGGAAGCGCTGCTTGAGCTAGGGCCATCCCCCATTCATCGTCGCAGTTTTGCTCCGGTTGCCAGGTTATTGTGACTCGATGTTCCAGTTTTATTGCATAAGGGCCGCGGAAAGAATAAATCATCCAATTCTGCTGGTCTATAAGTCCGCATTCTGCGTTGCCACAGAGTTACTACTAAAGGCAGTAGGCTATCGCGCCCATTCAGGGCTTGCTTATGCGCTTGATTTGGCGCCTTGAATC
>JAUZRH010000288.1 GCA_030950555.1 Mariprofundus sp.
CTTTTCGGATGTCCGAAGATTGATATCTGAAGCTGCCATGAGCGATGGTTTTGATAGGGTTTGCCCAAGACCCACCAAACCCCTGCATTATCTCAGTATCGCCACGCTATTACTGATGATAGCCTGACCAATAATGGGGAAACTTCAGTTTAGTAGTAACTCTGTGGCAACGCAGCATGCGGACTTATAGACCAGCACGTGGATGATTTATTCTTTCCGTGTCCCTAAAGTGTCAACTATTTTTCATAGTTGGTGAAGGATGCCGGATTCCCGATTCGGTCAGGAATGACGTACAATACAGACTTGAATCACTATAGCTCCTATGCTGGCTTCTTTGCGGTGCGATCTGTGTCGATTTCAGTTTTAAATAGTGACGGTTATGTTTGGTTAATGATGTTTGTGAGTCGTTGTTGATGGGCGGGATAGTCGGTGGAGAGGGTCAGGCGGATAAAGAATGATGTACCTTCTCCTAGCTTACTTTCAACCCAAATATCGCCGCCATGGGCATCAATAATGCGTTTACAGATGGCGAGCCCGAGGCCTGCACCCTCACCATCTTTTCGACAGCGAGCATCATCAGCTCGAAAGAAACGATCAAATAGCGCGGCCTGCTGATCTTCAGCAATGCCCGGTCCTTCATCTCTTACACAGATCATTACCGACTTTTCCACGGCTGTAGCCGAGAGGTATATGGCGGAGTGTTCGGGGGCATGTTTGAATGCATTGGAGAGTAGATTCATCATCGTGCGTTCAATTTGGCTGGTATCCCCCATGATCTCAAGATCATCATCAATATGCATATCCAATGCGATGTGCTGACTGTCAAAGAGGATGAGATGTTGCTGGCCAACCTCTTGTAGCAGTAGTGAGAGGTCAACGGGTGACTGTACTAGCTCTAACTGACCGGCATCAGCGCGAGCGAGCGTAAGAAGATCGTTTACAATGCGTTGGATGCGATCAATCATGCCAAGTTGTTGCTGGAGTATATGTTGATATTCCCCTTCACTGCGTGGCTTGCGCAGGGCGACCTCAATTTCACCTTTAAGAATCGTTAGCGGTAGACGCAGTTCATGCGAAGCATCGGCAGTAAAGCGTTTTTGTGTTAAAAAGCTGGTCTCCAGATCAGAAAACATCTTATTTAGTACCCGTACTAATAGACCAATCTCTTTTTCTTGGGCGCGGGATGTCAGGCGGCGAGAGAGATCACCTGCTGCCACAGCGCGCGCAATATGAGTGATCTCATGAATAGGGTCCAAGGCGCGTTTGGCCATGTAGTAACCGGCACCGGCACTAATTAGAATAGAGAAGAAACCGAGAATGCCACCAATCAAATACATCAGGTTGAAAACGGCGCGAATATCGGCCGTGCTATGACCCAATAGTAGGGTGGCAACAACGCGGCTATCACGGTAGATAGGGAAGGCTATGACACGAATATTTCCCTTGTTAAGAAGCGACTCCGTGGAAGCAAATGCTGGCCGACCACTACGAAAGGCGACACCCAAGGCCCGGCTTGTGTCGTTACCTCCGCGATCAATAAGTGAACGATCCGATCGGAATAGCTCCAGACCATTGGCACTGATCAGCTGAATAGCACCCGAATAGTGATTGGCAAAGCGTGTCATGTGTGCCGACCAAAAGTAACTGGATCTATCCTCTAAGTTGCTGGCTACTGAGGTGGCTTGATTCACCAACTCCTCATCTACTTCATTATAAGCACGGTTGGATAGCGCTGTGTAGAGTACCAGCGCTGCAAAAAGCAGTATACCCAGCTCCAACGTTACATACATGAGGGCCAGGCGACCCCTAAAAGTGCGAAATATATTGGAGCGTATGCGGTTAAATATTCCGAAGGGATTGAATCGCATGCTTGTTAAGCTGGAGGAGTGTCGTCAGTTAGGAGATAACCTTGTCCGCGCAGCGTATGCAATAGTGGGAGATCAAAACCCTTATCTATTTTAGAGCGTAAGTGACTGATATATACGTCAATCACATTACTTTCCGGATCGAAATTCATATCCCAGACATGCTCGCCAATAAGCGTTCGAGAGAGCACTTTATTCGGGTTGCGCATCAAATATTCCAACAGGGCATACTCTTTAGTCGTTAAGCGGATTGGCGTACCCTGGCGGTTGACACGGCGGCTGATCGGGTCAAGTTCTAGGTCTGCCACTTTAAGAATAGGGGACTTATTCTCAGATTTCCGACGCAACAGGGCTCGCACGCGTGCTAATAGCTCTTCGAATGCAAAAGGTTTAGCCAGATAGTCATCAGCTCCAGCATCCAGGCCGCGCACCTTGTCTTCAACTGAATCACGTGCCGTTAGCATCAGCACAGGTGTGGAGATGCCGCTGGCACGTAGTTCGCGGCAGACCACCAAGCCATTTTTCTTAGGCAACATAAGATCGAGAATGACCAGATCGTAATCATTTACTTCGGCCAAAAACTCACCATCTTCGCCATCATAAGAGACATCAACGGCATGTCCCTCTTCTTTGAGCCCCTTCTGAATAAAGTGGGCTACACGTTCTTCATCTTCTACTACCAGTATTTTCATGCGGCTTACTGTAGCATTCATCGCACAAAGAGGTGAAGGAAATAATTTATCAAGAGCGCTGGAGGAGAGTAGTGGAATATAAAATTATCAGTAAAAAGCCGTTGTATCATGGTTTTTTTTCGATGGATCAACTGCAGGTGGAGCATGAAAAATTTAATGGCGGTACACAGATTATACTGCGAGAAAACATGGAACGGGGGGATGCGGCGGCGATGCTGCTATTTGATCCCGAAGTAGATAAAGTGCTACTACTGGAACAGTTTCGTATTGGCCCTGTGTTGCGTCATGAGAACCCATGGTTGATTGAAATTGTCGCAGGCATGGTTGATGCAGGCGAAAGTGTTGAGCAGGCGATTATGCGAGAGACGTATGAAGAGGCGGGTTTTAGGCCCTACCAAACAACATGGTTAGGTCGTTATTATACCACGCCGGGTGCTTGTTCGGAGCGCATTGATCTCTATTTGGGTTTCGTCGATAGCCGTGCGCCTATGGGCGAAGGCGGCGGCCTGGCTGATGAACATGAGGACATTCGCAGCTTTTGGGTATGCCAAGAGGAAGCAATGCAGATGTTAGCTGATGGCCGTATTGCTTCTGGCGCGCCCATGCTTGCTCTGTTGCTCGCCTTCGGCTGTAAAGGCGTTGTAAACAGGTAGTCAGGGTCTTTTACCGTAGCGTGTTGATTGGCAAACGTATTGATTCAAGTATGGATAGTACGTCACTCCCACCTTCGCGGGAATGACGGGCGTAATGCTTACATACGTTACCATGCGTAGAGGGGAGTATTATTGTAGCCAAAAAGCGGGGGACTATTTAATCATTTAGGGGCTATTTCGATAGTCTAGGCTCTTGCTCCCTCTCCCTCTGAGAGAGGGTCGGGGGTGAGGGAATCAACTATTTGGCGAAGCCTTTTCCATCTTAAGTGGAAAGCCTTAATGTGTAAATCGGATAATGAAGGATGCCAATAAAATCAACATTTAAGGCTCATAGTGCGCACCAACTTCAAGTTTTTTTAAGATGACTGCGTAAATTCAAAGTGTAAACACCATTATGAAGGATGGCCAAATAAACGCACTTTTCCTCGTTTTTACGCTCCTGTGTGGAAATTCAGAGTTATGATGAAGAGGTCCGTACGCATAGTATATAGTGATTCAAGTGTGGATTATCCGTCATTCCCGTCCGGATGGGGAGTGACGGATTTTGGGTATTATTGTGGCTTGCTTTCTCTACGGCGAAATGCGTTTGACTTGGTGTCAGAGGCTCTCGCGACTAGCGTAGCGCCATGACTGACATAACTACTCCCACCATTACGATTATCGGCGCAGGCTTAGCTGGTTCCGAGGCGGCTTGGCAGCTGGCGCGGCGCGGTATTCGCGTTCGATTGCATGAGATGCGTCCAGATAAGATGACACCGGCCCATCAAACAAGCAACTGTGCTGAACTGGTCTGCTCTAATACATTCCGCGCAGATCACTTGGAAAATGCTGTAGGTTTACTGCATGAAGAGATGCGCCGTATGGACTCGCTGATTATGCGTTGTGGTGATGAAACACGTATTCCTGCGGGCACTGCTCTGGCTGTGGATAGGGAGCAGTTTTCGGCGATGGTGACTGCGGCACTTAAAGCTGAGCCGTTGATTGAGTTGATTGCTGGCGAAGTGACTGAAATTCCAACAGCAGGGCTGGTGCTGATTGCCACGGGGCCACTTACCAGTGACGCGCTCTATGAACAGATTAAAAGCTTAACAGGAGAGGATCGTCTCTGCTTTTTTGATGCGATTGCTCCGGTGATTGATGCTGAGTCAATGAATATGGATGTTGTCTACTGGAAAAACCGTTATGATAAAAATGTTGAAGAGGGTGAGGCGGGCGACTACCTTAATTGCCCGATGAATGCGCAGCAGTATAAAGCCTTTGTCGCTGAATTGGTTGGCGCTGAGAAGGTTGCCTTCAAGGGATTTGAGGATATTCCTTTTTTCGATGGCTGTATGCCAATTGAGGAGATGGCTGAACGGGGCGAAGATACCCCTCGTTTTGGCCCGATGAAACCCGTGGGTCTTGATCATCCTATCAGTGGCGAAAAAGCCTATGCCGTCGTTCAACTGCGACGAGATAATCGCATGGGTAGCTTACTGAATATGGTCGGTTTTCAGACAAAAATGACCTATGGCGAACAGAAGCGAGTGTTCAGCATGATTCCAGGTATGGAGGACGCTGAATTTTTCCGCTTGGGTTCTCTACACCGGAATACCTTTATTAAATCACCTTCGTTGCTAGATGGAACGCTGCGTCTGAAAAAGGAGCCACGCATCCTGTTTGCCGGTCAAATAACCGGTGTTGAGGGTTATGTGGAGTCGGCCAGTATGGGCTTGATGGCCGGCCGATTTCTGGCTTCGCTAGCGCGTGGTGAGGCGCCGGAAGCACCACCATCGAATACCGCTCACGGCGCACTATTAGCGCATATATCGCTGACTCGAGTCGAAGATTTTCAACCCATGAATATCAACTTTGGCCTGCTACCAGCGGGTAAAAAACGTGAAGGTAAGCGTCGTTTCTCCCGCGCAGAACGTCGTCGTGCTGTATCTGATCAGGCCTTGGCAGTGCTTGATGCGTGGTTGTCTAGGAACCAGTCTGAAAATGGAGCAGCTACTGTATAGATGACTTTAGTCTTGTGGGACTAAAGTCCCACCCCCAGGCCATTGAAGTCAGGCTGGTGCGAAATCAAGCGGGTCTGACCTAACTAAATCTATATAATTCAATAATTTAAGTGATGTTAATGCTGATTTATAGGGCTTAGATGGCTCATTTTATCGTCTAAATGGGCCTTGTAAGCTATTTTCGATTCTCTGAGTTGATAACTACCTGACCCGCCGACTGCTGCTGCGACCGGCAAGCTGACCTTTAAAACCCTATAGTGATTCAAGTCTGAGTAAAAGTGGGGTCAGGTCTTGCAATCATGCATTTTCCACCCATTCAAGCCTATATTCAAGCATCTGCCCATGTACCTTAGGGCCGCGGAAAGAATAAATCATCCAATTCTGCTGGTCTATAAGTCCGCATTCTGCGTTGCCAAAGAGTTACTACTAAAGGCAGTAGGCTATCGCGCCCATTCAGGGCTTGCTTATGCGCTTGATTTGGCGCCTTGAATCCAACAACTATCCTGCGCATAACCTGGATACTTTATTCTTTCCGTGGCCCTTAGCTATAATCAAGTGGTTAAAAACCTACGATTGTAAAATGTCGTATTGCAAGACCTGACCACCCCCATAATCTGGATACTTTATTCTTTCCGTGGCCCTAATGTGGTGGCGATGCGGGTTAATTGTTGTTTAAGCCAGCTGGGGCCGGGGCGAATATGCTGTTCGAAAGAGAGACGTTCTAGCTCTTTTAGGGCGGGAATTAAAATATCAAGTTGGCGTGGTAGATAAGTTAGCATCGCTTGTAAAACTTGTTGACGAATATTCCATTGCAAGCTGCTGGCGCTGCTGCTGAGAATGTTCAGCAGCACATCGTCATTGGATGGCGGGGCTAGTAGACACTGTTCTACGGCTAGCAGACGTGACGAGAGTTCGGGCGGTAGTGTATGGGTGTCTCCGCGCCAAGCAATGATCAACGGGCGTTGTAGGTCTCGGGCGCGCTCGAGCAGGTGAAATAGCGCCTGTGCAACGACCTCCGTCATTCTTCCGGGTGCGATATCCAACATCCACTGGGAGCTGTGTTCAAGCTCCTTTAGCCACTGATCAACTAATACAAGGGCAGGCTTGTCCACAGTGGTTGCTGAAATATCCAAGAGGGCGATAAGTGGGTATTCGTGTGCTACGGTGCGTAGAAGATGCGTTTTGCCTGCAGGGTCTTGAGAGCGCAGCCAAAGTGACCCACCCTGGGAACACCATAATGCAAGTCGATCACACGCTTGCTCTACGCCATCATGACGAATCCAACTACCATATTCATAACGTTCAGGCAGGCTCAAGGCCAAGCGCATTTGCGTGTGTATTGTCACTTAATGCTCTTCTGAACGCACGGCTTTTTGCATCCATAACACCATATATTGAATGCCAGAGCAGCAGGTAAATGCAAAGGTCAGCCATATAATGCTCTCTAAGATGATGGGGCTGGGGAGTTGCCAAGCCATATCGGACAATACGCATAGTACCAGTATGATCTGCAGAAAGGTGGTTATTTTTGAGGTAAATAGGGGTGTCATTTCCAGTTTGTGTGTCACCATCTCATAGGCGGTAGCGCCAAGTACAATCACCATGTCACGAAAAACCACAGCCAGAAATAGATAGGTTGGTATATGATTCAAAAAATAGAGCGCTACGATGGTGCTGATAAGCATTAATTTATCAGCCAATGGATCCATAAAGGCACCCACAGTGCTGCGCTGGTTGAACATACGGGCGATAGCGCCATCGAGCATATCGGTAATGCCTGCAATACCCATCAGTAACAGGGCAAAAGCCGGCTCTCCCTCAATGATTTCAAAGACAATAAAGGGCGTAATAATAATACGCGCTAAAGTTAAGGTGTTGGGGATATTAAGTATGCGCTCTTGCGTCACTGCGCAGGTATCCCCTGGCTGGCCACCCATCCTTCGATAGTTGGCTTGAGGTGCATACCCCGTAGGGTAAACCAGTCGTGTAACCATTGATCATCGCCACCGTTCAAACGTAGACGGTAGGTCTGTCCGGCGCGATTGACCTGATACAGAGACATATCGGCAATATGGCTATTTCTACGCAGATCCTGTTCAAATAAAATCTGTTCAGGCAGGGAGGCTCGACGCTCGACCTTGAGCAGCAGGAATATCGCCTTCGCGGTGACCACAGCTTGGGCTTGATTGTTCGTGGCTATGGGCGATATGACAATACTGTTTTGCGCAGATGCAGGTGTTATGATGGCAAGCCAGATGCAAGTAACAAAAACCGAAAAAAAACGGATCATTATTTTACAACTCTCAGGTGGCTACCTTTACGTGGCGGAGTGGTGTTTGCTGTTGGCGAGGGTCGACCATTACCGCCGCCACCCTTGATGAGACTTATAGGCGCAGAGACGGGTTTATGAGACTGGATATTGGCTTCAGGAAGATCTACCTCAATACCCTGCATCATGCTTTTAATGATTTCAGGTATGCTCTCTTCCCAGATTAGCCCCTGTTCGAGTTCGCCTTCAGGCTGGTATGCGCCCCAGATAGTGTGCATCGGAATCCGACAGGGGAAAATTTGCCCACCAAAAGAGAAGTCAGACTCTAAACGATCATCTCGGATATGAATCTGCTGGGGCATGCGCATGCTCAATACCAAGCGCAATGCAAGGTCCCCCTTTAGATTATCCGGCAAGATCACATCATCACGCGTGGCATCGACCACGATATAGATGCGTCCAAAACGACCAAAGTAGTCACGCAGCTCTTTTGCTTTGGCTGCATCTGAAAAACTAACGCTCATGTTTTATCCCCTAGCTTGACCCAACGCTATGCAAAGGGTGTGAATATAAGGGCCACGGAAAGCATAAATCATCCACGT
>JAUZRH010000289.1 GCA_030950555.1 Mariprofundus sp.
AAGAGTTTGGCGCATAAGCAAGCCCTGAATGGGCGCGATAGGTAGTCATATTGCTTTTAAAAAGTGGCTGATTCTTTAACGCAGAAGAGGGGCTTATAGACCAGTAGAATGGGATAGTTAATTATTTCCGCGGCCCTAAACAGGCATCTTCTAGTTATGTAGAGCGTCCACCATTTTTTATGGCTGGTGAAGGATGCTGTAATTTTTTAGTGGGAGGGACGACTGTAGCCGCATGATAATACCAAAGTCTTGCGGGGCTAAAGCGCCAACCCCGGTAAAGGCTCTAACGTGTAAAGCGCATGGTGAACGAGTGACAATTCCACTGCGAGTGCATTTTCAGGATGCCATGAAGGACATGGTGTTTCCATACACTGAACGCAATAAGGAGACACCCGGAGTGGGGCCTCCATTCGCCGCTCAAGGGTTTTGCCCGTGGCTCATGAGGCTAGGTATATTCTTCCAGCTTCTCTGATGCTCATGAAAATGTCAGGATTGGCAGATGAGTGAATCAGTAGAAAACAGACAGATTTATCAGGTAGACCTTGGCGCACGCTCGTATGATATTCATATTGAAGCTGGTTGCCTAAATCACATTGGTGGGGCACTCAATAAGCTGTTCAACAGTAGTACCCGCTGCATGGTTGTCAGTAATGTCACAGTTGCCCCGCTCTACTTGGCAAGGGTACGTAAATCGCTGGAAGAGGCGGGTTGGCAGGTAAGTGAGTGCATCCTACCCGATGGCGAGCGCTACAAAACGATCGACTCCTTCAATACGATCATGGATGCACTTATGCAGGCAAGGCTCTCACGCAATGAGCCGGTAATCGCCCTAGGTGGCGGCGTTGTTGGTGATATGACGGGCTTTTCCGCCTCATGTTACAGGCGCGGCATTCCATTTATTCAGATACCGACCACAGTATTGGCACAAGTTGACTCCAGTGTTGGCGGCAAAACAGCCATCAACCATCCCCATGGTAAAAACATGATTGGCGCTTTTTATCAGCCGAAGTTGGTCTGGATTGACCCCGATGTGTTACAAACACTGGCTCAAAGAGAAATTAAGGCTGGCATCGCTGAAGCCATTAAATATGGCCTGATTCGTGATGCCTCTTTTTTTGACTGGATGCACAGCAATATAGCGGCCGCCCTCAAACTTGAACCGGCCGTCATCTCCACCATGATCCATGCCTGCTGCCAACATAAAGCGGAAGTCGTCATGCAGGATGAGACCGAGCAAGGCGTCCGTGCTTTACTTAATTTAGGCCATACTTTTGGCCACGCTATCGAATCGATGACGCGCTACACAACGTATCTACATGGTGAAGCTGTCGCACTCGGTACGCTGCTAGCCGTTCGTCTATCAGAGCAGTGTGGTTATGCACCGGCAGGCACCGAAAAGAAAGTGGCTGCCTGCTACAAACAACTAGGCCTACCACTGCATATTCCTGATTTTGATGCCTCTCAGTGGTTAGATGCCATGGGACACGATAAAAAAAATATTGGTAGCCAAATTCGTTATATTTTACTACATAAGATTGGTGATGGCTTTGTTGCAGGCAGCATCGAGCCCCACGCTATCCACGCACTGATTGATTCCTACCATGCTGGATAAAGCCCGTCTAACAGCATATAAACAAAGCAGCCAGGCTATACGCCTACGAGCAGGGCATAGCTTCTACACTCTCCCGGCTGGATTTGCTCAAGGAGAGATAGGTATATGATGGAAATTCCAGCCATTCACCCTGAATTAGAGCTTCACAATGACTTACTTAAACCCAACAGCTGCATGTCCCACATGGAAGATATCGCTACATGGTTCTCCAAGCGTCAAAATCAGAGCGTACCAACACCGATACAAGCGACAGTCGTTCTATTTGCTGCCGACCATGGTGTTGCTGCATCGCTGCCATACCGTGATAAAACTATTGCGCTTTTGCGTCAAAATAGCGCTCCCGATTCTGCTATCCGCACCCTGTGCAAGCAGGCTGGTGCCAAATTACACATTGTGGATCTAGGTGTTATAGGCAATGTCGTCAACATGGAAGACATTGAACATGCCAAAGTTAGCTCCACCGGCTCATTCGATATCACCAGCGAAGCAGCCATGGGTCAAATGGAGTATTGGGAAAGTGTCGGCATTGGCGAGGAGATGGCTCACCGTGCGATTGCTGATGGCGCCAACCTGCTTATTGCAAGCTCCATCGCCTGCCATGATAATATTGCTATCGCTGCTATTATTGCTGAGCTAACCGGCCTACAGCCCGAAATGGCATTAATGTCAACCACCGACCCCGATCTCTACAGCCGTGAACTGATTGCCGTTGAACGGGCCATCACACGCGCACGCGCCACCCCTTCTCATGATATTCTGCGTGAACTCGGCAGCTTGGAAATCGCTGCTATGGCCGGTTTCTATCGGGCTGCAGCTGCCAAGGGAGTCCCTATTCTATTAGATGGTCGTGCCTCTGCTGCGGCAGCCTTAGCAGCTATAGCCTGGGACGTTCGCATTGCTGGCTGGCTGCTTGCCAGCCATGTATCCAATGACGCAGGCCATCGAGAAGCGATTGAACAACTGGGCCTTGAACCCATGGTAGAGCTCAAATCAAGCATCGAGCAGGGAAAAATGGCAGTGCTTCTACTGCCGGTAATTCAATCCGCGATCACCCTGCAACGTGGACTTTCCGCAATCGAATTAACCCTATAATCAAAAAAATGCACGCGTTCAAAACGCCTAGGGCTCGAATAGATACTTATGTGGATTTAGCTGTATCTGTGTAGGGTTCTGTTTTTAAAACCTCTATCGCGCAGCGGAACAAGCGCCGCTGGCTGCTTATCGGCATAACAACTACAAAAAACCGCTCTTTTAGGATGGATAGATGATCTCACTATGGACAATCACGGTACTATTATGTGCCGCAATAGCCACAACAACCGGCCTTTACCTCTCATGGCGGCAAAAAGCAGCCGTGCAAAAGCACCGTGGCCAAGTGCCTGCAGCCTTTGCCGATAACATCAAACTCCCTGCCCACCAAAAGGCCGCTGATTATACCACGGCCCGACTAAACCTAGATAGCATCGCTCAAATCATTGCTTTATTGTTGCTGATTGCATGGACCATGGGCGGCGGCCTGAATCTACTCGATGAAATCACCACGAGCTTAGGTTTTTCCGGGATATGGGGCGGAGTGCTGTTCATGCTGATATTCTTTCTAGCCTCGCAACTACTCGACCTACCCATGGACCTTTACCGCACCTTTTCAACAGAAGCGCAGTTTGGCTTTAATAAAGTCACCCCTAAACTCTATGCTGCAGATATGCTCAAACAGACACTATTAATGTTGATTATCGGTGCGCCACTACTTTGGGTGATACTCTCCCTCATGCAGGGCGCTGGAGATATGTGGTGGCTCTACGCATGGTGCGTTTGGGGTGGCTTTATGCTACTGATGATGTGGGCCTATCCCACACTCATCTCGCCACTATTCAACCACTTTGAACCACTACCTGATGGCGCCATGAAAACACGTATAGAAACACTGCTCGCACGCTGTGGTTTCGAAAGCAAAGGACTCTATGTCATGGATGGCTCACGCCGATCCAGCCACGGCAATGCTTATTTCACTGGCCTTGGCAAAGCCAAACGCATTGTATTTTTTGATACCTTAATCAACCAACTTAAAGAAGAAGAGACAGAAGCAGTCTTAGCCCATGAGCTGGGCCATTTTCACCATGGCCATGTCAAAAGACAGATTATCATCATGCTACTTATGTCACTGGCGGGCTTTGCACTGCTAGGCTTTCTTGCAGAGCAGAGTTGGTTTTATACCGGCTTAGGCGTCACTCAGCATTCCCATCATGCTGCCCTAACCCTATTTCTACTGGTCATGCCTGCATTCACCTTTGTTTTAGCGCCACTGATGAATTTATTTTCCAGGCGTAATGAGTTCCAGGCCGATGCTTATGCCGTGGCCAATAGCAGTGGCCAAGCCCTGATCACATCACTTGTAAAGATGTATGAAGATAACGCCAGCACATTAACACCCGACCCTCTCTACTCCTCCTGGCATGACTCGCATCCACCAGCCCCTATCCGCATTGCCCACATAGAGCAGTGCCTGAAAAAAGAGCCTGTCGCGTAAATAGGCTTCCCTTTTAAGACGGGACAACAATACACATCTCTACGCATGGTAAGGTGAATTAAGTATTACGCCCGTCATTCCCGTGAAGAACCTGCCCCCGCGAAGGCGTGGGGCGGGAATCCATCCTCGTTCCCACGCTCCTGCGTGGGAACGCATAGCAGAGCGTTTCATTGAGCTGGATTCCCGATTTAACCCTCGGGAATGACGGACAGAGGCATAGGAGCAAGCGGCGCTCCCGCTACGCGATAGGCTTAGCCAAACAACCAAAACCGGGTCTGATTGATTTGGGCCGTCTAATAAACCCTATCGCGTAGCGGGAACACCGCTCCTTGCTTCCCGTGAAGACGGGAATGACGGACAGGAAATCAGGGGACAGTTTACCTATTAAAAATATAGACCATCCTTACTGCTCTTTTAAAAGCTGTCAAACGCATGATATACCCTCAAACTACCGGTATATTTCAGTGCACAACAGCAACAATAGAAGACCTGACCCCATCCACCTTGATAATCGGGTCTAGCCCGCTGATCAGAGTAAATGTATTATTCGCTGTGATGAAAACATACGCTATAAATAAAAGATATTTTAAACAGGGTTTACTTCCACGTTTGTGCAGCGCTTTTGTGCAGTGCCTAGGAGTGGCTGAGCCTAAAAAAATAAAGCCCCGATTTCTCAGGGCTTTATCGTTATTTGGTGGAGCCAGGCGGGATCGAACCGCCGACCTCTTGCATGCCATGCAAGCGCTCTCCCAGCTGAGCTATGGCCCCGAAGGACGCGCATTTAGCCATGAAAGTTTCGGACTGTCAACATGAGTAAACAGATGCAGCTATTCAGACGTACCCTCTCTGCCGATTGCTTCACACCCCCAGGGCTCTTTTCCCGTCTGGTCAATCGAGGTGATTGCTTTCTATTTGAGTCCGCAGAAGGCGGTGAGCAGTGGGGCCGCTATAGTATTTTAGGCATTAGCCCAGCGTGTCGTGCTACAGCAAAGGGTAAACAGACAGATTTAATCTTCCGTGATGGCCACAGCGAAACATATCCGGGTGATATTCTGGAGTGGCTGCGCGAGCATGTGCTTGATCGCTCTTTTTTAGCTGAAGATGACCTTCCTTTTGCTGGGGGCGCCGTCGGCTATTTTGGTTATCAGCTAGTATCCCGTTTTGAAGATATCCCAGCCAATCTGCCCGATCCGGTCGGGGCACCTGAATCAGCATGTCTGCTCGTTGATCGTTTTATGGTATTTGATAATCTACGTGGCACGCTCACCTGCTGTGTACGATTGCCATCCGAGCAAAGCTGTGAGGCAATCAAGGTGCTCGATGGCATGGAGCTAAGCTTGGGTGAAGGAGAGATGGCTCGTGTACTCAGACTTGATGCTGATACCTCTCAGATTTCCGCCCCACAAGCGCAAACCACACAGGAGGACTTTGAAGAGGCCGTCCGTAAGGCGCGGGAATATATTTTAGCGGGCGATATTTTCCAGGTGGTACTCAGCCAGCGTTTTTCACGCCCGCTTCATTGCGCACCTTTTGACATCTATCGCGCCGTTCGCCATATCAATCCATCACCCTATCTTTTCTATCTACATATTGGTGCAACTATTCTGGTCGGTTCATCGCCGGAAATACTGGTACGCCGTGATATGGAGAGAGCGGTAGTACGCCCCATTGCCGGCACCAGACCGCGCGGCAAAACTGAAGCTGAAGACAAAACGCTAGAAACCGAACTACTAGCCGATGCCAAAGAGCGCGCCGAACATGTGATGTTGGTAGACCTTGGCCGCAATGATCTAGGACGCGTGTGTCAGTATGGCACGGTGAAACTCACCTCATCCATGGCCGTCGAACGCTACTCCCATGTAATGCATATTGTATCGCAGGTGGAGGGCCTGTTGCGTGAGGATGTAGATAGCCTTGATCTACTGGCCGCCACGTTTCCTGCCGGCACTGTTTCAGGCGCACCCAAGGTGCGTGCCATGGAAATTATCCATGAACTAGAACCTGTCGCACGCGGCCCCTATGCTGGCACCGTTGGCTATATCGGCTTTGGTGGCCAGCGCATGGACACATGCATTGCTATTCGTACTGCCGTAATTCACGGCAATGAAATCCACATTCAGGCTGGCGCTGGCATCGTCGCCGACTCCATACCAGCCAATGAGCATACAGAGTGTGTTAATAAAGCAACGGCCATGTTTCGTGCTGTCGCTTTAGCTGAAGCTCAGCCAGTTATACAAAAGGAACTATCATGATTCTGGTTATCGACAACTACGACTCCTTCACCTTTAACCTGGTTCAATATCTAGGTGAATTGGGCGAGATGCCCGCAGTTCACCGCAATAATAAAATTACGCTTGACCAGATTAGCGCCATGCAACCGGACCATATTCTCATATCCCCCGGTCCACGCACCCCCTTTGAGGCAGGTATCTCAATGGATGTGATCCGTAAATTTTCGGGAACCATTCCAATTCTAGGTGTCTGTCTTGGTCATCAATCCATCGCCGCTGTATTCGCTGGCCAAGTGATTCGAGCAGCACGACTGATGCATGGAAAAACCAGCCCGATTGAGCATGATGGCGAATATATCTTTGCAGGACTGCCCTCTCCATTCACAGCTACCCGCTACCACTCTCTCATCGTACCTGAGCCACTACCTGATTGCTTGGTGAAAACAGCGTGGACAGCGGAGGGTGAACTGATGGGACTGCGTCACCGTGAGCATCCCACCTTCGGCCTACAGTTTCACCCCGAATCAATTCTCACCGAACACGGCCATGCCATGCTAAAAAACTTTTTAGAGATCAAGCTATAAATCTTCACCGCGAAGGAGCAAGTAGCGGTGTTCCCGCTACGCGATAGACCTCTATGTCCGCCCAAAGGGAAGGACACCTATGAACCATATCAATCACGCTCTGTGCTGGAATTCCCGATCATGTTGGAAGTGACAGATCGCATACTTGAACCACTATACAGACACGCCGTCCTCTGCGGTAAAAAAAATGGGAGATTAAACCATGAATGATGAAGTCAAACAGATGATTAAGGATCTGCAAGCGGATCATGAAATCAGCGGCCAGGCTGCGGATAGCGTGTTTACCTCCATCATGAAGGGTGAAGCTACTGAAGCTCAGATTTCAGCTATCTTGATGGGGCTCTCTATTCGTGGTGAATCAGCTGATGTGTTAGCCGGCGCGGCCAAGGCGATGCGTGCTGCTGCCACCCATATCGAACCAAAGGCAAGCGGCCTAATCGATACTTGCGGCACAGGTGGTGATGGTGCAAAAACATTTAATATATCTACCGCAGTCTCGCTAGTGGTCGCAGCTTGTGGTGTACCTGTCGCGAAACATGGCAATCGTGCCATGAGCTCTAAATCCGGTGCGGCCGATGTGCTTGAAGCATTGGGGGTAAAATTGGATATAACGCCGGAGGCAGTGGCTGCCTCTATTGACGAGGTTGGTATCGGCTTTCTCTTTGCACAGGCGTTGCACCCAGCGATGCGTCATGCCGGCCCTGTACGTCGCGAGTTAGGGGTGCGCACACTGTTTAACCTCCTCGGTCCTCTGACAAACCCGGCCGCCGCTGAGTATCAGGTACTTGGTGTTTATAGTCGCGACAAATTAGAGCTGGTGGCTGCAGCCCTACAACAGCTGGGAAGCAAGCGCGCACTCATTGTGCATGGCCGCGATGGTTTGGATGAGATTACGACAACCCAGATCACCGATGCTATCCTGATTCAGGCAGGACAAGCGCCTATTTCTTTTGAGATAGACCCTGAAGCCTTTGGCATGCCTTACGCCACACCCGAAGCGTTAGCTGGTGACGATGCCGCAACCAATGCAGCTATTCTACAGCATATTTTCGCCGGCCAAGCCGGTGCCGGCCGCGATATTGTGCTACTCAACGCCGCTGCAGCGCTATGGGTCGCGGGTAAAGTAGACGGTATTGCCGATGGCCTATCCATCGCTGCTCAAGCGATCGATTCCGGAAAAGTAACGGCCACCCTGAAGGCCCTGATAGCCTTCACGAACAATGCAAAAGCTTGAACCACAGGGTCACGCAGAGTCAACCAACCTGAGTCAGCAGATTATTGATGCTGCTTGTCATGTGCCTTCGGCTCTGGGACCTGGTCTGTTAGAGTCAGCATACGAGCATTGCCTTTGTTACGAGCTGGGGAAGCGTGATATTCTAGCCATCAGACAGCTTCAACTACCCGTCCTCTATGATGGCCATCAAATTGAAGCCGGCTATAGAATCGATATGATGGTGGACAATCAGCTTATTGTAGAAATCGAAACAGCTGATACCCTGCTAGCTCTTCATGAGACCCAGCTCCTCACCTATCTTAAGCTGGCCAACAAACAAGTTGGGCTACTAATTAATTTCAACCTTCGCTCATTAAAAAATAGCATCAAACGTATGGTTCACAATCTATCAATAAATGTAATAATCAAGGAGTGCATGATGTCACCTCTAACTAGGATTCACTCTGCCGAACGCTGCCTCCTCTGTGACCTGCAGGATGCACAAATGCCGCAAGCGCATGGATATGCAGGCGCGGCCGGTGAAACATCATGACTTCAATTCTTCATGAAATTGCAGCTTATAAACGAGAATGGGTTGCCACATGCAAAACCCGACTCCGTGAAAACGAATTACTGCAGCTAGCTTCTACGCGTTCTGCTAAAAACTTTGCCGGCGCGCTTACTAGCAAAATTAGCCATAAACAGAACGCTGTGATTGCTGAGGTAAAAAAAGCAAGCCCTTCCAAAGGCATTATCCGAGCCGATTTTGACCCTGTCAGTATTGCCCAAGCATACGAATCTGGTGGCGCCACCTGCCTGTCTGTACTCACCGATGTTCGATACTTTCAAGGTGACGATAGCTATGTGACAGACATACGCAGCGCTGTGAATTTGCCGATCCTACGCAAAGATTTCATGCTAGATCCCTATCAGATCATTGAAGCCAAGGCGATGGGCGCCGATGCGATTCTAGTGATTTTGGCCATGGTTGATGATACTCTTGCTGGCGAACTGACTGCTTGCGCCCATGAATTAGGCCTATCTGTACTACCTGAAGTACACAATGCCGCCGAACTTGAACGAGCCATGAAACTAAACACCGAACTGGTCGGCATCAACAATCGCAACCTACACACCTTTGACATCACACTCGACACCACGATTGCATTGCTTACAGAAATCAAACAGGAACGGACAATCATCACCGAATCAGGTATTTTCACCCATCAAGATATCAGCCGCATGAATCAAGCCAAGGTATATGGCTTCCTCGTTGGAGAGTCCCTCATGCGCCAAGCCGACCCAGGCCAAGCTCTCGCAAGTTTAATCGCATAAATTGCACAGCAGAGGAGCAAGCTGCGGTGTCCTGCCCAGCGCGATAGGCCTGCTAAAAGTACCTTGTCAAACGGCACATATTGCCTTACAGTTAAAAAAAACCGTTTAAAATCAATACACACTTACAGGCGCCATTATTGCTATTCAGTGAGAACGATAACAATCAATCCACAAAATTGGAGCACTGATGACAATGATTAACAATATGTACCCTGTAACAGGCATGGCCAGCATGCAACCGATGGCCGCCGCCGGTCGCATGCGAAGCAATGATGGCGACGGAGATGATGGTGGCAGCAATGCCATCAAGGGGCCGAGCAACAACTTGAGCAGCGCACTCGGCCAAACAATGGGGCAAATGGGCCTTAGCAGTAGCACTTCTGCTACTGCTATTCAGGACCCTCAAGCTGCACTGCAGAACTTCATGCAGACACTCATGGCATCACTCAATAACAGCATCTCTGCACAGAAATCTTCACCCGACAATGACAATGATGGAGGCCGCTCCAAGTACAACACAGCCGCTGCACCTACAGACCTGCAAAGCATCGTCAAACAGCTTGCAAGCACAGGCTCGTCAGCCAACAGCAATTTACAACAAAGCTATCAAAACCTACTAAGCTCACTCGGATCAGGCGCCAATGGCTCATCCTCCTCGCTGAGTAGCTTTTTGCAGACCCTCTCAAGTAATGTGGGTGGCGCATCATCTACTGGCTTTGGTCTCAACGTAAAAGCATAACTTAATCCGTCGGCCTGACCTGCATCAGGTCGACTTTTTCATCTACTCTCACTGCCATTTTCTTGGCGTAGCTTGTACACCGAAAGCCCCGGGTGTGGATAGTTCTGGGTCATGGAATTCCACTAACTCGAATCAATAGATGAGTATGAATCGTCCGTCATTCCCGAACTGATCGGGAATCCATATCTGAACTGAAACGCTCTGCTTGATTCTAAAACCAATGGATTCCCGCCACACACCTTCGCGCGGGCAGGTTCACCACGGAAAGCTTGAGCGGTGCTCCCACTACGCGATAGAGCGTTTTGTTTGATGTGGATTCCCGCCTCCTCGGGAATGTCATCAGCTCTTTCGCGTTCGGCCTGTGACTTCTCAAACAAACCGTGAAGCAACTCATCTGCTTTCCATTTCACATTAGACATCTGACCTCTCCAGAACAGGGCTGGCCATCTGATGTGATAGAAAGGCAACTGGCT
>JAUZRH010000029.1 GCA_030950555.1 Mariprofundus sp.
TTAAACTAAAGACACAAACACAAGCGAGCCATCAGGTGAATACCCTTTATGGTAGAGAGTATCCCCTGGGGGACGACACACGAATGGGCACGCATAAGGCAACAATCATAGCTTTTTAATTCGTGTGAATTCGTGGAACAAGGTGAATGCCGCTTGCGGCAGAGAAGGTGCCCTGGGGTATCAGTGGCTAAGATTTTCTTGATTACGTATCATATTCAGCTATCTGACGGCTTCAACATGTAGAGGCTCCCATATACTTGAAGATTTACCATAACATGTCGGCGATCGGCATAGCTGCGTTTCATGGGTAATCAGGAAAAAGTTAAACCTTACCTTCAGCATACAACGCTGCCAAAATCGGCCGCGCACCGGCATCCAGCACTTCATCGGCAAGTGCAATACCCATCGCCTCACCATCGCGGCGAAGCCCCTTGATTTCCCGTTTTATCACAACACGACCATCCACAGAGCCTACTAATCCTTTTAACAATAGCTGATCACCATCCAACGTGGCAAAAGATGCAATCGGTACCTGACAGCCCCCTTCCAAGCGTGCCAGAAAAGCGCGTTCAGCGCGTGTCCGATCCACCGTATCGGTATCATTGAGACGATCCACGAAGGCATTTATCTCATCATCTCCATCGCGCGTCTGAATGCCGAGGGTTCCTTGCGCCACTGCTGGTAACAATACTTCGGTATCAATAAATTCATGCATCTGCTCTTCCATACCCATGCGGCGAATACCGGCTGCCGCAAGAATAATAGCATCCACTTCCACGCCCAGCTTAGAGAGACGTGTTTGAATATTTCCACGCACCGAAACAAATTTGAACGAAGGGTAACGTGCCTGCAACTGCGCCACACGACGCAAACTAGAAGTGCCGATCGTTGCCCCTTCAGGCAGACTATCGAGTCCGCCACCAGTAATTGTAGCTACCGCATCACGTGGGTCAGCACGCTCCGGATAGGCACGGATAGCAGTTCCAGCCGGCAGCAGTGTTGGCACATCTTTCATCGAATGAACAGCGATATCAGCACGACCATCCAGCAGTGCTTCATCAATCTCTTTGGTAAATAATCCTTTACCACCCACCTGTGCCAATGGCACATCTAGGATTTTATCGCCACGGGTGACAATCGTCACCAGCTCCGTGGTAATATCAGGACTCATCTTTTGCAGCTCTGCGGCTATATATTCAGCCTGCCAGAGAGCAAGCGGTGAACGACGGGTAGCTATACGGATATGGGGCACGGGATCCTCCTGATGAATGGGCGAAACGTACCTGCTTGTTCTGTTGAAGTAAAAATATAGCGCATTCCACACCACCACGAGCATCCTTGAATCCCCTCTCTGGCTGCCTTTATTCCTTGTAAAATATCCAAAGCCGTGACTGCAAGTTGACCAAAACTGTCTCACGCCTAGGATAGGCTCAGTTTATTATTCGATTCTCACTCTTTTTGAGTCTCCGCAATAACAAACAGGAGGCTGCATCTATCCATGAAAAGCAACAAACAGGCTACAGAACTTAGCTTTGAGCACTCTCTTGCTGCGCTAACCTCATTGGTAGAGAAACTAGAATCCGGCGAACTTTCGCTTGAAAACAGTGTGGATGCATTTGAGCAAGGGGTGAAGTTATCCCGCCGTTGTGAATCCCTACTGGATGATGCTGAACAGCGCTTACAAATACTTAATACAAACGATACCGCCTAATGCAACCACCTGTTTTTTTGGCGGATCACGCAGCCATGCTAGAAATCGCAATGCAACAAATGCTCGATGCTCGTAGCAACGTCGTGAGCGAACGATTGCTTCATGCCATGCGCTACAGCTTATTGGCTGGCGGCAAGCGCGTCAGGCCGGCACTGCTGCTTGAGTGTTATAGGGCTTGTGGCGGTCCTGATGACAACCTACCACGGCCTGCCATGCTGGCCATCGAAGCTATTCACACCTACTCTCTGATTCACGATGATCTCCCCTGCATGGACAATGATGACCTGCGTCGTGGCAAGCCCACCTGCCATCGTCATTTTGATGAGGCAACAGCCGTACTGGCAGCGGATGCACTGCAAGCATTGGCTTTTGAGCTACTTGCAACATCTGAAGTTGATCCCGTCCTGCGGTTGGAATTGATAAGAAAGCTAACTATCGCTGCTGGCTGCCAAGGTATGGTGGGTGGTCAGATGATGGATATGCAAGCTGAAAATAACAAACAGACCGACCTTTTAACAGTTGAACGCATTCACCTGCATAAAACCGGCGCCCTGCTGTGTTGGAGTTGCGAGGCTGGTGCACTTCTTGCGGATGCCAATGAGGCCCAACTACAAGCATGTTCTCGCTATGGCAAAGCTGTCGGCCTACTGTTTCAGATTGCTGATGATATATTAGATGCAACATCCAGCTCCGAAGAGTTGGGAAAAAGCGCTGGCAAGGATGCCGCACAAAATAAAGCAACCTATGTTTCATTACTTGGACTGCAGCAAGCAAAAGAGTTAAGCGGTGAAATGCTGGAACTGGCACTTGTAGCATCAACTGAACTAGGTAAAGGCGGCAACCATTTGAACATCTTAGCACAATATATTATGGATCGTAGCAAATGAGTGATGCGCTGTTAAATCGGATACACTCCACAGCCGACCTGAAGGCACTCAGCCCAGAACAACTACCCGAACTGGCCAAACAAATGCGCCATTATCTGATAGAAACGCTGGCTCCTATCGGCGGTCATTTGGGAGCGGGACTTGGCGTAGTGGAGCTATCTATCGCTCTGCATTACATCCTCAATTCACCGCAAGATAAAATAATCTGGGATGTCGGCCATCAAGCATATCCGCATAAAATCCTCACCGGCCGCCTAAGCGGTATACCGACCATCCGCCAGTACGGTGGATTATGTGGCTTTACCAAGCGCAGCGAGTCCGACCACGACCCCTTCGGTGCTGGCCATGCTTCCACCTCCATCTCAGCTGCTTATGGCATGGCTGTCGGACGTGATATAAGACATGAACAGCACCAAGTCGTTGCGGTAATTGGTGATGGTGCACTAACGGGTGGCATGGCCTTTGAAGCAATGAATCATGCCGGTGCCAAGGACAATAATTTACTGGTTATTCTCAATGATAATGAGATGTCGATTGCTCCAAATGTTGGTGCGATGTCCTCTTACCTAGCTCGCCTTATCTCTGGCAAATCTTATAGCCAAGCCAAAGAGACAGCCAAACGTATTCTGGAGAAAGTGCCAGGTGCTGTGGAAGCCGCAAAACGGGTAGAAGAGCATGTAAAGGGTCTGATTACCCCCGGCACGCTCTTTGAAGAGATGGGCTTTCGTTATATCGGTCCAATCGATGGCCATGATTTTAACCACCTACTGCCAACACTGGAAAATTGTACGCATCTGAACGGCCCGGTGCTACTGCATGTCATCACCCGTAAAGGGCTTGGCTTCACGCCCGCAGAAGATGATCCGGAAACATGGCATGGCCTAGGACCTTACGATATTAAATCTGGTGTGCCGCATAAAAACAAAAGCGCTCCGGCCAGCTATACCCAAGTATTTGCCGATACCTTGGCCGATATGGCAGATCAGGATCAGCGTATTGTCGCTATTACTGCAGCCATGCCTGCTGGCACCGGACTTAGCCGTTTCCAGCATCGCCACCCCGATCGCTGTTTTGACGTAGGCATTGCTGAACAGCATGCTGTTACCTTTGCCGGCGGCTTAGCGGCCAGTGGTAAGCGCCCTTATGTGGCGATCTACTCAACCTTTTTACAGCGTGGTTATGATCAGATTATTCATGACATCTGCATTCAAAACCTGCCTGTTACATTTTGTATCGACCGCGCCGGTATTGTAGGCGCTGATGGCGCTACCCACACAGGCACATTCGATATCGCTTTTCTGCGTAGCCTACCAAATATGACGGTGATGGCACCCAAAGATGAACAGGAGCTGCGCTGTATGTTGGCCACCAGCCTCACCATCCATGGCCCCGTCTCTATCCGCTATCCACGAGGCAGTGGGTTGGGGGTAGAGTACCAAGACATCAGCCCCCTTGCGCTTGGCACAGCAGAACTACTGCAGGAGGGTGATGCAGGCTTACTCATTGCTGTTGGAACACGCGTACACGATGCACAGCAAGCTATCAACACCCTGCGCAATGAAGATGGTCGGGCTATGAGCCTGTTAAATATGCGTTTTATCAAGCCACTTGATGATGAAATGATTTTAACCCACCTGCAGCAGCATCAACCCCTAGTTATTGTGGAAGAGGGCATTGGCGCCGGTGGTATAGGCCAGCAAATTGCCGTCCTAGCCTTACAAAATGGCTGGTCGGGCCCCTTTTTACATATTGCCATGCCGGATAAATTCCCGGAACATGGTACACAAGCCGAAATTTTGCGCGACTTAGGTCTGGATGAAGCAGGCATTCTCCGCCAACTCCGCCAGCTAGCCCATTAAACGCAGCTCTATTGGCTCCTAAAGTAAAAAAACTACGCCTAGACCAGCTACTCTTCGAGCGCGGCCTGACAGATAGTGTAGATATCGCCCGCCGCCACATTATGGCTGGCCTTGTCTATGTGGATGGACAAAAAGCGGATAAAGCTGGCATGGCTTATCGCCAGGATGCTGAGTTTGAGTTGCGAGAGGTGTTGCCCTTTGTCTCCCGTGGAGGCTTGAAACTAACAGGTGCATTGGAATATTTTCCTTTTCAATGCAGCAATGCCGTCTGTATGGATGCGGGAGCCTCCACCGGTGGCTTCACCGATGTTTTGCTACAAAACGGTGCGCAAAAAGTATATGCCGTTGATGTCGGCCATGGCCAGCTCCATTATAAGCTACAACATGATACACGTGTGATTAATATGGAAAAAACCCATGTACGAAAACTGGATGATACCCTCATTCCCGAAGCCATTGATGCCTTAGTCATCGACACCTCATTTATCTCCTTAACACGCGTGCTGCCCTGCTGCTGGCCCTTTCTAAAAAAAGATAGCTGGTGCGTTGCTCTGATCAAACCTCAGTTTGAGGTGGCTCCCAAACACTTAGATCGAGGCGTTGTGCGTGAAGAGGAGTACCGCCAGCAGGCCATCAAACGTGTCTACGATATGGTTGCAACACTGCCCGATGCAGAGATTATTGGCCTGACCGAGTCCCCCATTCACGGTCCCAAAGGCAATGTTGAATACCTACTAGGTTTATCTCACCGTTAAGGGTCGCGGAAAGAATAAATCATCCACGTGCTGGTCTATAAGTCCGCATGCTGCGTTGCCACAGAGTGACTACTAAGGGCCGCGGAAAGAATAAATCATCCAATTCTGCTGGTCTATAAGTCCGCATTCTGCGTTGCCAAATCAGTTACATAGCCCTGCTATGCGCTTGATTTGGCGCCTTGAATCCAAACTTCTATCCTGCGCATAACCT
>JAUZRH010000290.1 GCA_030950555.1 Mariprofundus sp.
ACTAAAGGCAGTAGGCTATCGCGCCCATTCAGGGCTTGCTTATGCGCTTGATTTGGCGCCTTGAATCCAACAACTATCCTGCGCATAACCTGGATACTTTATTCTTTCCGTGGCCCTAAAGCGGTGATACTTCACATATAAAAACTGGCACATCGCATGAGGTCGATGATCAGCGTATATGTTTTTTGACCTTTGTCAGTTTTATTGCGGCTTCGGCTTTGCGACCGACTGAATAAACAGGTCGATTTTCCACAACGGGCAAGGCAATGACCTTCTCAAAATAGGGCAGCGCTTTTTTATACTGCTTCTGCTCCAGCCAATAATCGCCCATGAAATAGTTTGCATCCATATCATCCGGTGCAATCACTAGCGCCTTCTTCAAGTAGGTCAAGGCCTGAGCATCATCACCAAAACCGATAAAGCCACCTGGCACCATATAGTAGAAGCTTCCCAGCGTGGTATAGACTGAGCCATGCATTGCTTTCGCATTTTGTTTTTCAGCCGCCAGCAATAGGTCACGTCCTTGCTTCATCTGCGGCATAGCATCAAACATCGACGATATACCACCCATCGCACCCGCATAGCTGGCACGAATAATCGCTTCCCATATTTTAGGCTCTGGACGATCAGCATACTGATGATTCAGCGTCGTGGCCTTATCTACCAAGGCTTTAAATGCTGCTTCCTTTTTATCATCCGCCACTTTGTAATTGGCGGTGGCCCATGCATGTTGAAGCGCCAATACTGACGCATCGATCGGCTCAGCAAACACTGATGATGTAAACAAGCATACGCCTGAAAACGCACCTACAATCCATTTTATCATTGTCCTACTCCTTTATAAAAAGAACTATGTAAATATTTAGTAGCAAAAATAATCAACATATTTTAAACGCAGCGTAGAAACAAAGCTGCATCCGTAATATCGGAATGTCCTCAATTTAAGCGCCGCACAACAAAAGGGCGAATGAAAATAAAAATATGATTTCGTCTTACGCTGCGAAACGCTGTGTACTACTCTTTATCGCGCCGGGGATAGCCTTGCTTGTTTTAGCTAGCTATTTTTTTGCAAATGTTCGGGCGATTCGGTTCTGTGCTGCAAGTGCCTTATCGACCAGACGCGGTAACAAGCTATTCACACGCACAAACAGTGACTCCGGAAAGCCAAAATAAACATCCTTACGATCCTGCTTAATAGCCATGAATATTTTATTTACCACATCATCAGGCGCATCCATATTCATCTTGGTAGCTTCACCCATCGCCATAATCACATCAGAATTCATTGCGGTTTTAACCGCGCGTGGGGCAATATAGGTCACCTTAACCGCTGTGTCCGCCAGTTCACGACGCAGTGCTTCAGAAAAACCACGCAACGCAAACTTGCTTGTTGAATAGGTAGTAAAATAAGCGAAACCAATCGAGCCGAAAATAGAGCCAACATTGACAATTTTGCCAGAGTTCTGCTCTAGCATGGTAGGTAAAAAGGCTCTCGCTAACCACATCGGTGCCAATAAATTGATATGCATCATCAGCTCAATTTTATCGGGATCTTCATCTTCAAAAGCGGCAAAACTATTAATGCCAGCCAGATTAATCAGCAGATCTATACCACCAAGCCGCTGTAAGCACTCTGCTGCGGCAACCCTGCACCCCTCTGCAGAGGAGAGATTTGCTGTTACCGCGTGTGTATTATTTAAATTGCCTGCCAACGCTTGCAATGCCTCTGCATTGGCATCCACCATAGCCAGCGTAGCACCCGCAGCAACTAGCTTCGCCGCTAGCAGTCGCCCCATACCACCGGCAGCACCTGTCAGTGCAATCCGTTTTCCTTTGACGTCCATCTATTTCTCCAACTGAATCAGGGGTAAGCTACGAAATATATCACCGTAGAGTTTATACATAAGCTTCGCGCAGTGTACTACCGCCTGCCGATCTTCGTTATTATCCAAGCGGTTCATTAATTTTTCATAAAAGTCTACATGACCTACATCAAGCGATCCATGGGAACTCAAATAGGAAAAGGCTGTTTTAGGTAAATTTAACGCCTGTTGAATCACATCTGCTGCATGTGTGGCGAGAGAGACACTGGTTCCTTCTAATACCAGCACCATACCAAAGAAACCGACAGGATTTTTACGCATCACTGTATCATAAGCATAAGCCACCATTAACTCTGTCGCAGCTATGGGCATTTGATGGCGAACTACCTCTTTATCACCACCACATGCTTCAATATCATTGAGTATCCACTCCTGATGTCCCATCTCCTCTTCAATATATTCACCAATTGCCACGCGCAGCCACTCCAAGCGTTCAGGCAGCTGACCACCAGTCGCCATCAGTAGCGGAATCGTATGTTTTACATGGTGATATGCTTGGGCTAGAAAAGCAGTGTAGCTCTCTAAAGAAAGCTCGCCTGCTGCACCCTGCTGAATAAAAGGAATCGATAACAGTCTGTGCCGTTCTTTTTCGGTCTCTTTCATCAAATCATCATAAAATGCCATTATGACTCCTTTAAACTATTTATTTGGAGCTGATAGGAGGCTTCTATCTGCGCTCGACGTGGACGGCCCGTACCTGTCCATAAACCATTGGCTACTGTAAACGGCTCATCAGCAATAATCCATTGATGAATCCTCGCGTAATCTGGTAACCGATGATTGGCTGAGGCCACGGCCAACACTATAGACTCAGCATCAAAACCTTGGCGCGCAACAATAATAGCAACATTAAACGCTCGCGCTTCGCCAAATAGGCAACACTGACTGATCCCCTGCTCAATAGAAAGTTCACGCTCCACCCATTCAGGTGATACATTGCGACCAAAAGCCGTAATAAATATATGTTTTTTGCGCCCAGTAAGGTATAAAAAACCATCATCGTCTAGATAACCGATATCACCTGTAGGCCAAACGGCAGAAGGGGCGAGTTGCGGCTCTCCCAAATAGCCGGAAAAGAGACTACCAGCGACCAAAATCTCTCCATCTTGGGCAAAACTCATGGCGACATGTGGCAATATTTTACCCACACTGCCCGGACGCTTCATCCCCGGCGCATTCACCGCCACGACACTTGCCGCTTCAGAAAGGCCATATCCTTCATAGACAGGCAGTGCCAATGTAGCTGCCATCGCCAATAACTGCGGTGATACTGATGCCCCACCTACGGCTATATAACGCAACTTATCCGGTTTTTCCATGCCAGCCGTGAGGGCTGCCAGTAAACCATGCAGCATTTGTGGAATCATGATGCACGTGGTCGCAGCAGAGTTATGAAGAGCTGTAACAAACTGTTTTAGATCAAGTCCTGCTGCCCCAGCCATACCTACCGCCGCCATACCAGGCGCATAAATCGTTGCACCAACCAATAACGGCACATATCCACCACCAATATTTTCAAGCAGTGTTGCATAAGGAAGTAGCGCTAAATGTGTATCTGTAGGACCCGCTTGGGTCGTTTTTGCCAAAGAGTTTGCCACTTGTTCCATGCTAGCCAGACTCAAACATACGCCTTTAGGTTCTCCTGTTGAACCAGAAGTGTAGGTTATTTTTGCACACTTCTCTGGAAGCGAGACTCGTTCTGTATGTAATATGAGCAACTGCAGACCAGCGATCGTTTGTTCTGATATTTCAAAAGAGATAGATAGCTGCGTAAGCAGTGCCGATAGTTGATCCATGTGATCGGTCAGTAAGGCATCAACACCTGCATCAATCAATAAATGGGATATCTGACTTGGTGAAAAAAAGTGAGGTACAGGAACGAGTGTGATGGCGGCTTGTATACAGGCCAGATCAGCACAAAGCCAGGCGGGTGAATTATCAGCGGCAAGTGCCACCACCGCTACCCCTGCCTCTTTAAGCAACGCACCATTGCTTAATATGCATTTATTTAGTTGGCTATAGGTTAATGATAAATCCGTTGACGTTAGAGCTGGCTGCTCAGGTTTTTCTTGCGCATACTTGCGAAGGGCTGTCAGGATCTGACTCATCGCACATCTCTATCGCGAAGTCCTGCTTCTTCAGCAGCAGCCCAGGTATCGCGTAAACTGGTCCACATCTCTTGCAAATTATCATGGCCATGCTTGATATCAGCAAAACAGACGACGGGATTGGCCTGATAATAAGCTCCCCACTTGGCAACCTCTTCGGGCGATAAACGCGTTTCATCCGCGACGGTTAATTCCCACGTATCCAGCCCCAGCTTACGGAAGGCATTCCGCATGCGCGACACACCGGTAAAAGCTACCCAACGAAAGCCACGTGACCACATATAAGCTGTCGCAGCAATAATCGCCATGCGTGCATCACCTGGTTCAGCTTCTGCCAGACTACCAACTTCAACAATCGTTGATCGTTCAATGTGCTCGCCGCGATAATGGGAAATAGCAGCTTCGATTGGCTCGTCCAGATAATTTTCCAAGAATAGTGTTTCAGCGCTTGCATCACGAAAGCCCATGATAGCTTTGCATTCGCCATCACTATTGGTAACCCGCATAATCTGAGGCATGAAGCTATCCAGCTTGGCTCCATAGCGCTGTAGATAGGTCTCACGAATAAACTGAGTCACCTCAGTCCAATCTTCATCACTTTTGCAAATAACATCAAACAAAGACACTACCCTCCGTTCATTAACTAGCTATAACAATACGCATGGATCCATAGGATATGGGAGATGCTATCACACCTCCCATGCTTATTAGTAGGAGCGTAACATCTGCTCGAATTCAGAGAGAGAGCGCTCAAATGCGGGTCTTTCAAAAAGACGGTCCATATAACCCTCTAAATGAGGCCATACTGACGTATCAATATCCAAGGCCTCTAAACGCCATAAGATGGGTGCCAGAGTGATGTCAGCAAGCGAGTATTGCTCACCAATAAAATACTCCTGACGCGCTAGATAGCCATTCAAAGATTCCAAATATACTGAAATTTTTCGGATGGCCTCGCGCTTCTTGCGTGAATTGGATGTCTCTGCATACAAGGGGTACAGTTCCCGCTCCAACTGCAATACCGCCAGACGCATTTGCGCCCGCTCAGCAGGTGAGCCAGGCTTTAGTGGTGGATGGGGATAACGTTCATCCAAATATTCATTGACGACGAATGATTCAAAAAACACGACATCGCGATCAATCACCGTTGGTAATTTACCATAGGGGTTGAGTTTAAGGAAATCAGCAGGGAGGTTATCTGCCTCCAACTCATACGTTGTGACTGGCAACTCTTTTTCTGCCAGTACAATACGGGTTCGATGCGAATTAGGACAATGAGCATCGGAATACAGTTTGATCATCTAAGCCTCCAAAAAAAGACAGGCTACGCTAGCGCCCGCCAAAGGTCGGGCATGATAGCGTCACCATAGAAAAAATAAAGCTTTTTAAAATTAAAACTACAAAATCAAATACTTACACGTTTAATTTCTCTTTTGAAGATAGTTAATAGCCGTACCCACTGCCTGCGCAAGTGGTTGCTTTTGGGCCATGGCCGCAGCAATAGCAGAAGCCAAGCGACAACCTGTACCATGCGTTTTTGAGACAGACCACAGCTGCTTAGCATGAGAAAATTCGCTAATCACCCCATACTCATCGCACAACAAGTCTACTAACAGTTCACCATCAGCATGACCACCTTTAAGCAGCACGGCACATTCTAAACGATCCGCTAAAAGTGTCACGGCCGCTAGAGGATCAGTGATCTCTTCAGCTAAAAAAAAGGCCGCCTCATGCAAGTTAGGTGTTACTAACGTAGCCATGGGAAGCAGTGATTTCACCACTGTATCTACGCCACTCTCGCCCAGTAAACGCGTACCACTACTGGCCACCATAACAGGATCAACAATCAAAGCACCATGATGCAAACCCTGCAAAAGAGCCGAAACCACGGCAATATGTTCCACATCCACCAACATCCCTGTCTTCACAACAGCTACATCATAATAATCAAACAGCGTCTGTAGCTCTGCATCTAGCTGTACCAGTGGAACCGGTTCAATTCGCCTTATTTCTATTGGATTCTGGGCAGTTAAGGCCGTTATTGCAGAACATCCATGAACACCAAAATCATGAAATACAGAGAGATCCGCTTGAATCCCTGCCCCACCACAAGAGTCCGAACCACCAATGGTTAAACAAACAGATTGTTTGTCAGCCGTTTTACTCATGCTGCCTGCCAAATCGCCACCAGCTTGGCGGCCTCTGCTTCAATATCAGCTGCCGAGAACAGCCCCGACATCAGCGCCGCACAATCCGCACCGGCCATCTTCACTTGGGCAATATTACCACTATGAATGCCGCCAATCGCACAAATATTACCTTCTGGGAACATCTCTCTCGCCTTGATTAAACGTGGTAAACCTATCGCCGGTACTTCAGGCTTTGTTGTAGAGGCCCACACCGCACCAAAAGAGATGTAATCCGCCCCATCATTCAACACATGCTTAGCCAATGCCGCATCCATACGACAGGTCACCCCGACCATCAGCTTTGTGCCAATTTCAAGGCGCAACTGCGTTAAGTTCACCATATCTTCACGCCCTAAATGCACACCATCCGCGCCTGCATCCAAAGCCATCTGCACGGAATCATTCACCATCAAACAAGCACCATATTCAGTCGTTAGCGAACGCAGCGCTTTGGCTCGCTTTAAGGCACGGTTATAGCCTGACTTTTTATCACGAAATTGCACAATGGAGATGCCACCTTTAAGGACTGCTGTAGCAGTGGCCAACAGCTGATCCGTAGCCAAATCAGCAGGCAGAATAGCATAAACCCCTGTTAATTTTGTATCACTCATCGATCAACGTCAACAGGTCAGTGAACGGTGATAAAAGCATCACGCGCTCTGCAAATTCAACGGGCACATCCTGATAGCCATGTTCCGCAAACCCTACGGTATGACAACCTGCATGAAAGCCTGCTTCCACATCAAAACGGGTATCACCGACCATCACAGTATCTGAAGGATCAACACCCATCGCACGACAGCACTCAAACAACATATCCGGCGCTGGCTTTTTAACAAAACCATCCTCCGGTGATAGTGCTAATGTCAGATAAGGCGTTAACCCCAGTGCATCAAGCACCTTCACCCGTGCTTTGGCTGGTTTTGCAGTCACCACCGAGCAGGGAATGGCCCGCGCCCGTAGCGTATCTAACACATGCATCACACCGGGGAACGGCTTACCAAAATCAGCAGGGTGTTGCTCATAAATATCGGCAAAGGCATGATATAGTGCCAGGGTTTCAGCATGCTCCATGGGCAAGCCCAATACATTCGAAGCTAATTTATGCGCCCCACCACCCACATGCGGCTGTGTTTCTGCCAGCGTCAAACGCAGCGAGTAACCCAGCGACGCCAACGCCCGATTGGCATTCGCCTGAATATCCGGTAGTGCATCTACCAAGGTTCCATCCAGATCAAATATAAAAGCTTTTGGTTTATTCATCACTCATCCTTATATGCTGTATCGCCAGTTCAACTTCTCGGCGTACAGTACTCTCTTTTTCTATCTCAAGCATCTGTACTAGTGCAGCCAGCGTATCAGCTCGATCAACTTGATCAACCAACTGTCCAAGCGCCCATGCAGCATGGCCGCGAATCAAGGGCTCTTCATCATCCAGCACCGCCATTAAACAGGGTATAAATTGGGCATCACCTGCGTTGCCCATCGCGATACAGACATTTCGCAGCAGACCACGTCGCTTTGTCCGTTTAATCGGTGACTTTCTAAAGCGCGCCCGAAAAGCTTCTTCGTCGAGTTGCAGCAGGGCAGCTAGATCGGGCAGATCATTCTCCCCTCGCGGTTTAAGGAGATCATCCAACAACACTGTTTTTTTAGCCGCATGCCCATTCCAAGGACAGATTAACTGACAGTCATCACAGCCATAAATCCGATTACCCATTAGCACTCTTAAAGGATGTGGAATAAAACCATCAAATTCAATGGTTAAATAAGAGATACATAAACGCGCATCTACTACATAGGGGGCAACGATCGCCTGAGTTGGGCAGATCGTCATACAGGCTGAACAACTACCACAATGATTGGCTGCAGGCAGATCCGCTTCAATGTCTGCCGTGGTAAAAATTTCACCGAGCAAAAACCAGGAACCCAAATTCTGATGAATCGTCAGCGAATGCTTACCCTGCCAGCCAAGCCCCCCACTCTCGGCTAAAGCATGCTCTAATACAGGTGCCGTATCGACGAAGACTCGCTGCTCATGTTTACCGAACAACAGATCCAGATCTAGCGCCAGTGCTTTGAGCCGCTTTTTCATCACATCATGGTAATCATCTCCATGAGCATAAGCCGAAATGACGCCCGTTTTCGGCTTCGAAGCAGCAGCCGTCAAGGTGTATTCAGGCGGCTTATAACAGAGCGCCACAGAGATCACCGATTGTACACCTGCCAATAGTTGCATAGGCTCCATACGCCGCTGCAAGCGCAGCTCCTCAGCCATCCACGCCATCTCCGCATGCATACCCATATCAACCCAGTTTTGTAGCGACTGTAGGTGTCGCTGATCCACACATGGCTTACTTACATAACAGCGGTCAAAACCATGCTCCCGTGCTTTTAGCTGAATCTGCTCTTTCAAGGGAAAGTACGCCTTTTTCTGTTCAATGGCCATCCTTTTAAACTAAATCTAAGGCTCCTTTTTGTCGTTAACATTTTAATGTGGCAATCACAGGCGCGTGATCTGAAAACCATGCATCGGTAAACACGTTTACCTCAAGGATATTCTTAGCTATTTTTGGCGTAGCAAGATGATAGTCAATACGCCATCCAACATTATTAGCACGTGCCTGACCGCGATTTGACCACCAACTATACTGCTCCCTCTGTGGATACCGCTGGCGAAGCAAGTCAACAAATCCGCATGCCAAGAACTGGTCAAACCAGCCACGTTCCTCAGGCAGAAAACCAGAATTTTTCCTGTTACTACGCCAGTTTTTAATATCAATATTGTTATGTGCGATATTGATATCACCACAGATCAGCAGCTCACGTCCTTCATCCTTGAGGCGCTTCAGGAGTGGCAGAAACTGCTCCAAAAAAACCATTTTAAAAGCCTGCCGCTCTGGTGAACTCGAACCTGATGGAAAATAGACGGAAATCACCGACAATTGAGCAAAATCAGCCATGACAAAACGTCCTTCCGCATCAAATCGACGCCAATCATGATCAGGGTCAATCGAGCCAAGACCAACATACACCGCATCAGCCTTGCAGCGAGAGTAGAGTGCCACACCGGAATAACCGGGCTTTTCTGCAAAATGATAATAACGATGATAGCCTTCACACAGTGATTCATCTGGCAGCTGATGCAAGTGTGCTTTCAATTCCTGCAAGCAGAGTAGATCGCAATCTTCATCTGCAAACCACTGCCAAAAACCTTTTTTCGTAGCAGCTCGAATCCCATTGACGTTGGCAGTAATAATTTTCATCTCTGCAAGATACGAATTGCTTCTACTTTTGCAAGTGGCTCTGGGCTTGTATTATAAGAGGCTTCATGAATAGTTCGCGCATGAAGTGTCATCCATGAAAACTGTAAAACGAGCCATGTATCTACTACACAGTGCATGGCTACTGCACAAAATTCGCCGCAGTAAGAAAGCCGAAACGCGCATCGCAGCACAACAGCGGCTCACTGAACTGTTAGCTAGCAAGCGTGGTATTGGCATGAAAATTGGCCAGGCGATGGCCGGCATGGATGACCAGAGCGCTTTTACTGAGCTTACCCAAAGTGTTCAAGCTTGGCCTTTAAGCGCTATCATCCCTGTACTTGAAGCGCAGTGGAAGCAGCCCTTAGACAGTGTCTTAGATCATATTGATGAGAGCTTTACCGCAGCCTCTCTGGGTCAGGTCCATAAAGCGCGACGCTGTAAACAACAGAACAAAGCCGATGCCATTGCCCAACCATTGGCCATTAAAGTACAATATCCAGATATTCGTCAGGCCATCACCAGTGAGTTATCACTTGCGAACATGCTGCCTAAAGCAGGCCCCGTAAAACGCTGGAATTTTGATCTTGATGGCTACCAAGAGACCCTCTCAAAGACGCTATTGGATGAGTTAAACTACCGACATGAGATGCAACAGCAACAATATTTTAAACGCTCCATGACTATTTCAGGGCTACTTGTACCTGAAGTATATGCAAAACTCTGCACCGAGCATGTACTTGTGCAGCAGTGGGTAGATGGCGAACGTTTATCCGAAGCGGCAAACTATCCCAATAAGGTACGCCAAAAACTAGCTGAAACGGTTATGCAAACATTATGGCAAAGCCTATTTGAACTGGGCTTAGTGCATGGCGACCCCCACCCGGGCAACCTACTATTTCAAAATCACCCTCAACAACCTAAACTGGTACTACTTGATTATGGCTGCATGGTATCCATCCCTGAGCGTCGACGCATGGCTCTGTTGCACATTATTCAAGGCGTGCGCGGGAAAACAGCACTGCGTAGCTTTGATGCCTTTGTCGGTCTTGGTTTTGATGCCGTTAAATTAGAAGCAATTAAAGAACATTTGGATGAACTGGCACGCATACTGTTTCAACCCTTTGCCGCAGATTCCCCCTTTGACACTAAAAACTGGCAACTCTCAGAGCAGGTCGCCACACTATTCGGTGATAAGCGTTGGTTATTTCGATCAGCAGCACCGGCTGACCTATTCCTGATTATCCGTATATTTCAAGGTTTGGTAAGCCAGCTTGAATGTCTTGCTACAGAGCTTTGCTGGTCTGCAATGCTAGAACAAGCGCTGACGCCTGAATGCTTAGAAATGGGCTTAGCTTGGCAGCCCGAAGGGTTCATTAAAAAAGTACCCGAGCCAGCAAAAGGTAGCGCAACCCTATTACAGGTAAAAATAACAAAAGCACACCAGTCACCAATAAAAATAAGCCTCACAGCAGCCAGCGCACTCGAACTAAACACATTGATGCCAAGCCATATTTTACCCCAAATCCAAGCACTTGATATTGATCTAAACCGCATTGAAACACAACTTAAAGAACAGGGTCTGGAGCCTCAAACACTATTGGATTTCACCCTAGCAGAGAGTCATTACCAAGTATGGCTAGAATAGATATCATAGCTCAAGCCAAGTGAAGACCCGTCATTCCCGAGGGTTGAATCGGGAATCCACTTCAAATCAAACGCTCTGTTTATCATTCGCCCGCCACACCCCTGCTAAACACAGCACCCAGCTATTTTTGATTCTCAGCCACGCTTAGAACAACGCGATTGACAACTTTATTTACCCTATGGTGTACGTTCGCCCTCAACAGACACGCTCTACACACAAGCATTCATCGCCTTTTACTCATGAGTTTTTTCCTTGATTGCTGTAGTCTGCGCCACATATGAAAGAAACCTTCCAAACGATCAATGATCTTTTCAGTAAACTGGCACAATGTATGACGACAGATCGACGTAAATTAAGCAAACGGCTACATGGCTTACGCCACCGTTTGAAGCAGGGTAATCCTGTGGATCGAGCGCTCGTGCAATTGGCCAATGAAATGAATAGATCGGCAGTCCGTTATGAACTACGCCTGCAAAACCGACCTCTGATTCAATATCCGGCGGAGTTACCAGTATCTGAAAAACGCCAACTTATTAGCGAAATGATCGACAAACATCAGGTAGTTATTGTTGCGGGAGAGACAGGCTCCGGTAAAACGACACAGATTCCAAAAATATGTTTGCAGCTTGGCCGTGGTGTTGCGGGTTTAATCGGCCACACTCAACCGCGCCGAATTGCTGCACGCTCGGTGGCTACGCGCATTGCTCAGGAGATGAACAGTAAAATCGGTGAACATATCGGTTACAAAGTGCGTTTCTCCGATCACACAGGTAAAGCCGCCTATATTAAATTAATGACCGATGGCATCCTGCTGGCAGAAATACAGAGTGACCCGATGCTGCTATCCTATGATACGATTATCATTGATGAAGCGCATGAGCGCAGTCTAAATATCGATTTTTTACTCGGTTATCTTAAACAACTATTGCCTAGACGAGCTGATCTGAAAGTCATTATCACCTCAGCCACCATCAACACAGCCCGCTTCTCCACTTTTTTTAACAATGCACCGGTGATCGAGGTTTCCGGCCGTAGTTACCCTGTCGTGATTCGTTATCGACCTGTGCAAGGCGATGATGATGATCGGGATCGTGACCTTCCCCAAGCAATTATTGATAGTGTTGATGAAGCCGCCGATGCAGACCCACTGGGTGATATCCTCGTGTTTTTACCGGGTGAACGTGAAATCCGCGAGATTTCCGAAGCACTGCACCAGCATAAGATGCGCGATACAGAGGTGATCCCCCTACTCTCGCGCCTCTCTCCAGCCGAACAGGACAAGGTATTTCAATCCCACACAGGTCGCCGCATTGTACTGGCCACGAATGTGGCTGAAACCTCGTTAACCGTACCTGGCATTCGTTTTGTCATCGATTCTGGCCTAGCTCGAATTAGCCGCTACAGCACACGCACCAAAGTGCAGCGCTTACCGATTGAAGCTATTTCACAGGCTTCAGCCAATCAACGGGCCGGTCGTTGTGGACGCGTGGCTGCGGGTATCTGTATTCGTCTGTATAGTGAAGAGAGTTTTAATAACCGGAGTGAACAGACCGATCCTGAGATTCGCCGTACTAATCTGGCCAGTGTGATCCTACAAATGAGTAATCTCGGCCTTGGTGATGTGGGCTGTTTCCCCTTTATGGATGCACCAGAAAAGCTTGCCATCCGCGACGGTTACACCTTGCTCGAAGAGCTGCAAGCAGTAGATGAGAAGCGTCAACTAACGCCCGCGGGTAAAAAACTGGTACGCCTACCCGTTGATCCGCGTATCGGTCGCATGTTATTGCAAGCTGAAAAAGAGGGCTCGCTACATGAACTGTTGATTATTGCTTCAGCTCTCTCGGTACAAGACCCACGCACTAGACCGATGGATATGCAACAGCAGGCCGATGAAAAACACCGTTTTTTCGCTGACCCAAATTCCGATTTTAGTGCATGGCTCAAAATGTGGCAGTGGTATCATGAACAGGCGCGTCACCTGTCAAAATCAAAACTGCGACAGCTATGTCATCGTCGTTTTCTCTCCTATATTCGTCTGCATGAATGGCATGATCTACACAGCCAACTACTCTCTGTGATTCGAGAGTTGAAAATGGTTCCAAACAGCAAGCCAGCCTCCTCTGATCAGATCCACCGCGCCCTATTAGCGGGTCTCCTTAGCCATATTGGACTTTATGATGATGAAAAGAAACAGTATTTGGGAGCACGAAACCTACGTTTTTCCTTATTCCCCGGTTCCGCACTGTTTAAGAAACCACCCAAATGGTTGCTCTGTGCTGAATTGGTCGAAACCACACGACTATTTGGACGCTCAGCAGCAGTTATAAACCCTGCTTGGCTGGAAGAGCTAGCGCCCCATCTAGTCACGCGACAATACAGTGAGCCCCATTGGTCACGTAAACGTGCGCAGGTCACGGCTTTTGAAAAGCTCAGCCTCTATGGCATCCCGATCATTGCCGCTCGCCGCATCAATTATGGCCCGATCGACCCGGTCATTGCGCGAGAGCTATTTATTCGCCATGCATTGGTACTCGATGAACTACACAGTCATTCAAAAGCCATCATTCATAATCGCCGTTTGATTGCAGAGCTTGAGAAATTGGAGGCCAAGCAGCGTAGACGCGATTTGATAGCTGAAGAACAGGTGGTCTTTGATTTCTTCGATGCACTCATTCCTGAGCATGTATACAGCGGCAAACTCTTCGAAGCGTGGCGCATCACGGCCGAAGAGAAAGAGCCTAAAATCCTCTACATGAACAAAGCAGATATACTGCATAGTGATGCGGAAGAAGTTGATAGCGCGGCATTTCCGGATCATTATCAAGCCGGAAAATTAAAGCTGAAGTATCACTACCATTTTGACCCAAGCAACAATGCTGATGGTATCACCCTGCTTGTACCACTACCGGTATTAGGACAGCTCAATGCCGATAGAATTGCGTGGCTTGTGCCGGGCATGTTACACGAGAAGCTGCTGCTATTAATCAAAAGTCTGCCAAAATCGATGCGTCGTCATTTTGTTCCGGCACCGGAATTTGCTAGGGCGGCTGCAGAACATCTGTCCTTTGGCAAGGGGAATCTAGTCGAAAATTTTGCCGCTGAACTAGGCCGTATGACCGGCATTACCCCCCATCACACTGACTGGCAGATAGATAAACTGCCCGCTCATATGCATATGCAGTTTCGTCTCCTTGATGATCAAGGTAGGACAGTTGAAAACAGTCGTGATTTAAGAGGTTTACAAAAGAAACATGAAGTAAATTCTCGCCATAGTTTACAGGAGATAAGCGAAGTACAGACACTTGAACGAAGCGGCATTATGCATTGGGATTTTGGTGATTTAGCAACGACAATCAGCAGCAAACGGAAAGGAATGGTATTACAACTTTTCCCGGCACTGCAAGATGACAGCAACGCTGTCTCGATTCGTATCGTTGAAAGTCAACATGAGGCCGATCTTATCAGCTACAAAGGAGTGCTTCGCCTATTTCTTTTACAGCTTCATCAACAAGTGCAAATGTTAAAAAAGAGCACGCCTCAACTTCAACAGATGGCTTTACGTTATGCCTTGATAGCCGACCCGATAAGCTTGAAAGATGATCTGATAAAAGCCGCTTTTTGCACCACCTTTATGCACATGCCTCTACCACGTAGTGAAGCTGCATTCTTGCAACGCCTAGATCAGGGGCGGGTAAATATTGTCAAAAATACAGCGCTTCTGGCCGATCATATTACCCAAGCGCTAACAGCAAATGCTGAGCTTCAAACAGCGCTGGATCATTGCCGTGCCGCTCAATTAAAAGTTGTTGTTGATGATATCCGCCAACAGATAAGCCGACTAATTTACCCTGGTTTTGTAGCCATCACACCGGCCAACTGGTTAGCACACTACCCTCGTTTCATTAAAGCTGCGACCATTCGCCTGGGTAAAGCTGGTCGCAATCTTAAACAAGATCAGCTCAATCGGGACAGTATAGCCCGACTCTGGCGCCAATATGAAACAAGATATCAGACACTGCTCCACATCAAAGCCGATACCCATGCGATTGATCAACTGCGTTGGCAAATAGAAGAGTTACGTGTATCACTCTTTGCTCAGGAACTAAAAACATCCCTACCTGTATCAATCAAAAGGCTCGAAACACTTTATCAAACACTACGTTAATCGTCATGAGTGATGAAAATCAAACCTAGCCTGTCGAATTACCGGGGTATTTATTATATTTTCCTTTTTTTGGCTTTTTATCGTGATTCAAGTATGGATTTGTCCGTCATTCCCTGCCGAATCTCTCAGGCTCGGTTTTGGTTGTTTGGCTAACCCTATCGCGTAGCGGGAACGCCGCTGCTTGCTTCCCGAGGGTTGCATCGGGAATCCATATCAACGAAACGCTCTGCTTTATACCACGTAGAGTGTTAACTATTTTTTATGGCTGGTGAAGGATGCCCAATTCTTGCTTTCTACTTTTCAAGAACGGTGAAAGTTTAGCTCTGATATTACGGTGCGACTAAAGTCGCACCTCCAAGCTTACCTTTAAGATCGGTAGCCCGTATCAAAAGGGGCGCGACCCTTTCATGACAACGGGTAGCACCCCTTTTTTAATCTTATCTCCTCGTCAGATCATTCAATACTATAGCGTACCCATAGACGGTGGCTTGCTCCTGCGGCAATTTCTACTTCATCTTCACTAGCATTTGCACTCTCTACGCAAACCATGCCAAGATAACCATCATCTTTACCAAAATCACCCATTTTCAGACACTTATCAATCCAAGGATTCCAGATAATCGTAGAGTGAGAGTTACATTTTTCAATGCGTATAGAGCGCTTTAAACCGGGGTCTTCAATAATAACATCCTCCCCATGATCAAAATAGACGCGATCTACTTCACTACCAATAGTCACATCACCTTGCTGCGTTTTACGTTTACCTTCATCGACTTTATCCAGATAGTCGCAGTGATCCAAGCCTTTAATAGAAAGCTTACTTGCATCACTAACATGAAAATAAGTATGTAGGGCATCGCCCACGGTAATCGCTTCTTTACGCTGATTTTCTGTCATCAGCTCTATTTCCAATGTAGAACCAATCGTCATACGAATTTCTGCCGGCGCCTGTTCAGACCACTGCTCAGGCTTAATATCAGCTATTTTAAAGCTAACCTCAGTTGAGCCATCATCAAGTGCTGCTGTTGCAGTAACATCCCATGCTACCGTACGGGCAAAGCCGTGACCGGAAAAAGAGGCGTTCGAACTATGTGGACCAAACCATGGCCAGCATATTGGAACACCACCACGTATCGATTTCCCTTGGGCAAGTGTTGCCACAGGTGACATCCAGATAACCGGTTGCTGACCTTTAGGTGTCCAGTCCATCAGATGAGCACCCTGCAGCGCAATGGATGCTGTACAGTGGCTATTATTTATATCAATGACAATAAAACCATCACCATGATCACGAAAAGTTAGTTGATCCAAAATACCAAATTCATCATTTAGTGTAATACCCTTTGCGTTCATATTTCCTCCAGAGAAAAGCAGTTCACAATTTACCTCCTTTTCAAATATTTACAATCATCATTTGTTATAACGCTATCGCAGTGCACTATTGAAAAGCGTCGCACGCAGCCTTTAGCCGCGCTAGAGCAGCAAAGTCTTGCATGGCTAAATAAGGGCTGCGGAAATAAATAATTATCCCGTGATGCGAAGGATAAGAGTTCGGATTCAAGGCGCACTGTTTGGCGCATAAGCTAGCCCTGAATGGGCGCGATAGGCCTTATTACTTTCAATAGTAACTGGTTCTGCAACGCAGAAGGCGAGCTTTTAAAACAACAGAATGGGATGATATGTGTTTCCGCGGCCCTAAGCTTTGACTTGTGCCCTTTTGTCTTTGTGGTGAAGCGTCTTTTCAGCAGCGTTCTGCGACTGAGTCTAAGCGTAACCGTATTGCTTAGCGCTTACGAATCACAATCAACTCAATAATATGCTGCTGATAGTTTTCCCATACATTCATGCTTTGCGGATTGCCCATTGGATTAATCATAATTTCCAGCTGACGAAAACATTGAAATTCATAACGGCGGGGAAACATACGCATCAACAGGCCAGGAGCAGTCACTTCATCAACGATGGCGGCATCAATACGGAAACCCAGCCATATCCACCCTTGCGCCAATAGTGCAGCATACATATCACCGCTCTCGATCACCTTTTCAGTTGCTCTGTACGGCAATACATCCAGCGAAAGGGGAACGCCTTCGTCACTATTATCACTCATCATACTATCGAGAAGATAACGAAGAGCACGATGCATATCAAACACTTCTGGTGTGGTTGATGCGTACATTAAATAGGAGGTATGCGCCACATAAGTACCGTAAAACTCCATTGGAACCAGTACATTAACATCCATCTGTAAGGTAAAGCGATCCAATTCTTTTTGCAACATACGAGCCTGATTGCGGGTATCGACAATGGCGAACATTGCTGGCTTTCTCGACTCCTCTTCTGCTAGCGTAAACATATGCGAAAGCACTGATGCAACCATCGCATGGGGTTTCTTAATAATTCCCGCAGGCCGAGAAACAATCACCTTATCCGCCCAGCAGATATGTGATCGCAAGGCCTCCATATCTGAAAAGTCCCAATAGCGGACATCGACGGTCATACGATCAGCGGCCCCTTCCATATCACTGATTCGTACAAGTACATAATCAAGCAACTCATCGCACGCATCTTCACTCAACTCATCCAGCAGAATAAGTTGGATACGCTGATAAGAGTCAAGCAAGCGTTTTAAGACCAAGCCTAGCGCTCCAATCCAACCAATCGCCAATATTTTTACTTCTGCCGGACGTTTTTTCAGTGACAGCTCACAACAAACCGACACCGCTTCCAACGGATCAATTTGCTGCTTAAAACAGGCATCAAATTCACCATAAAGTGTCGCATTGTCCATCGCCAAACCCATCACGGCAACCACAGCCACATCGGTGCTTAACGCGTTGAGTGGGTACACCTGCATATCCGCATCAGCCACCGCGACAAGCAACACCCCCTGAGCAAAACAACGGCGCATGACTTCACTCAATAAAACCTCACGTCCTCCATCACGGCAGTAACATTGCTGCTGATGAAAAATAATATTACCACTCCAGTCCACCACCTGCATTCTCGATTCATCTTCGCGCTCGGGAATCATCAACCTTAATAGCACCTGATCAACATCCTGATAAAGCAGCACATTACGAATCAAGTTAGCTCGCATATCTGGCTCACTCATCAGCACCGTCGGCTTATTATAAAAGCCCACCTTATCCCAACCCACCTGTAACATATGTCGATAGGAAGGTAGGCGTGGCTCCACCATCCCCATCACAGTATAAGAGATCGGTATATTTGGATTCACCTGACGAATCGCCATCAGGGAGAAAAGATTTTGCGAAAGCTCCTGAGCCGGCTTCAATGAATCATCCGTACAGACTAACACCTGCCTAGCCGAACCAAGATTCACCCGTTGAAGCGACGCCACTTCTTCGGTATCGCCCCAGCGAAATGTCACCCAACTCTCCAGTCCCACAGGGTGTTGACGTGTTTCACTTAGAAAAACCAGTTTCAGTCGGGAAAAGCGTTGGTCTGATATCATTTTCAGTTTCTCAACAATGAAGGGCGAGGCTCCGTTCCAGCCTATCATCACCAAGTGATTTGCAATCACCAGCTTTTCATTGCGCAACTTAGCCATTAAACCAGAAATAATCGTGGAACCAATACCAATAAAAAAGGCTAGGATGAACATGCCCATCACCACACCCAGTATTGAAAACAGTGCTAAATTATCATTACCAAGCGGATCCTGAACCAGATTTCCTGCTGCCATCAAGGTACGAAATGAAAACCAAACCTGCACAAATAGATTTTCATCTGTTGAGGAGAGCACACCATCCTGAGAGAAATCAAAGCCCTCCATACAATAATGAGCAAATACACCGCCGGAAATAGATAGCACCGACAAAAGCAACATAACTAACACAATCTCTTGGCCAAAATCACCTTCGCGAAAAACTTTACCCACATTACGCACAATCACCATCCAAGGACGCACCAAGCGCACCAAGCGAATAGCCCTAAGTACATTTGCATACGGTGTTGTCATCAAGCCTGGCACCATCACCATGGTGGCGACAACATCGGCAAACCAAAAACCCCATTCCACAAGTCGATCTCGACGTGTGGAAAACTGCATATTCTGCAGTAATACAAAGCGAATAATCACCTCCACACCGAAAAAGATAACAATGCCCCATAACAGCGTCCCTTGCACAAAGAATGAGAGCATCACAACAAGCGATACAAACATGCCATAACCGGGAGAAAACATAAGGCTCTGAATATCAATATAACGGAACATCCGCAGCACGCGTAACAAATACAGGGCACGAAAAAAACGTGCAGCATTCCCCTCTTCCCCTAGCAACATCTGAAGATCGAGTGCTGTCGCTAATAGTGACAATAGTGCCAGTGTATCAAAAACCAGAAATAGCAGATCCAGTTTCATATTTAGCGATGATTTATAGGGATTGGTTTTTTGTTTATGCCGCACAAGCCCCGTACGCAGAATAAGCTCTACTCCAAACAGAAAACTCAATACAATGGCAATGGTTCGGTCTGGAATAAATGAGAATGCAACCAACAATAACATCAATAAGCCATACCGATGGTGCGATATGACCCACTCTACATTATAATATAAATCTACCCTTTTGATCATTCCCTCACCCCTGAAGCAACTATAGCGATTCAAATATGGATTGTCCGTCATTCCCCTGTGGTGAAAGGTAAAGTGTTGGCAGGTCAAATACTTGAATCACTATATGCTGTTACTGCGAAGGCACACTACTTAAATGAAGAAAAATTCACATACAATCATTTAGAAAAAATAATATCTGGCTCTTTAGGGCCACGGAAAGAATAAAGTATCCAGATTATGCGCAGGATAGTAGTTGGATTCAAGGCGCCAAATCAAGCGCATAAGCAAGCCCTGAATGGGCGCGATAGCCTATTGCCTTTAGTAGTAACTCTGTGGCAACGCAGAATGCGGACTTATAGACCAGCACGTGGATGATTTATTCTTTCCGCGGCCCTAACGTAAAGCGTTAACTATTTTTTATAGTTGGTGAAGGATGCC
>JAUZRH010000291.1 GCA_030950555.1 Mariprofundus sp.
CTGCGTTGCAGCATCAGTCTTTTATTTGAAGAGATACCTATCGCGCCCATTCAGCGCTTGCTTATGCGTCAAATACTGCGCCTTGAATCCGAACTCTTATCCTTCGCATAACGGGACAATTATTTATTTCCGCAGCCCTAATTCTGGGCATCCTTCATATAACCCCAAAAGTAGTTGACACTTTTTTCAAAAAACATGTTGCCCATAGGATGTGCCTATCATCAAAAGATGATTTTTTAAAAAAAAATATCCTTCACCAACCATAAAAAATAGTTAACACTTTACATTACCTCGCAACTAAAAGATATATCTTCATCTTCCGTAAGCCAGATGAATCATGAGCGTTTTTTATTGATCCCCTCACCCAAGCCCACTCCCTGAGGGAGAGGGTATTGCTCACGTTACAGTGCCTTTGCGCCCTCTCCCTCCGGGAGAGGGTTGGGGTGAGGGAATCGACTATTTGGCGAAGCCTTTTCCGTCTTAAGAAAAGCCTTCATGTGTAAACCGGAAAATGAAGGATGCCCACGTGCTGGTCTATAAGTCCCAATTCTGCGTTGCCACAGAGTTACTACTAAAGGCAGTAGGCTATCGCGCCCATTCAGGGCTTGCTTATGCGCTTGATTTGGCGCCTTGAATCCAACTACTATCCTGCGCATAATCTGGATACTTTATTCTTTCCGTGGCCCTAATGTGTAAGTCGGAAAATGAAGGATGTCCATTTTAATATGAAAGACATTTAATCACTCATTCACGCTTAAATCAGAACTGCTTGTTAAAGTTCCGCCTGTCTGGCGCTACTCCTCCCTCCCCTCCCTTGTGTTTTGCGTCAGACATTAGGCTCCGGCACTTGCTGGAGCCTTTTTTTTTGTGCCGTACTCTTTGTTCCTTACGCCTTCTACTGTTACACTCCGCCCATGCTGATTTCGGTAAAGCGTTTTATGCTTGTGGGGTGGTTGCTAGTCATGGCAAGCTTGAGCCCATCTATGGTGTGTGCTGCAGACAAAGCCACAGTGCTGCGCATTCATATCGCCAAAGAGGTGGTTCATTGCAGCGTGGAGCTGCCGGAGATTGATAAAAATGATATCGCTACTAATCTGAAAGATGGTGTGGAAATAAGCGCTATCTGGCACCTGGGTGTGGTTAAGGTGCGTGATTATTGGTTGAATGATCAACTTGCCGACATCACAGTTAGCCGTCGTGTTAAACCTGATCTGCTCTCCCGTAGTTGGCAGCTTATCGAAGATGCAAGTGGTATTAGTCGTCGCGTTTATAGCCTAGATCAGGCAATCTATTTCCTTTCACATTTACAACAGTTTGCGGTAGTCGACCGTAGTTTGTTGGCTCCACTGACCCTATACCGTATGCATGTAGCGGTGGTGATTCATCACGGGGCGATCAAAGAGCGTTGGTTGCCAGACTTTTGGCATTCGCCACTAATGAGTCAGCAACAGGATTTTAAACTGCCGTGAAAAAGGTGAATCTACTACGTTTGATGCCATTGTTGTTGGCATCCATATTGATCGCTGTTACGGTGCTTATGTGGCCGGGTGTTGACAGTGAAGTTGGTTTATTGGCCTGGGTAAACATAACGGTGATGCTGGTGCTAATACTTTTATTGTTGCGCTATGGTGTGCGTTTGTTGCGTGACAGAAACCAAGAGCCAAAACCCGGTTCCAAACTGCGCGCTAGATTGGTGATTGGCTTGGTTGGTCTGTTGCTCGTGCCTGCGATGGTGATTCAGCTTGTCGCCAGTCAGATGGTAGATCGGGGTATGGATGTCTGGTTTGATGTGCGTGTGGATACGCTATTGGATCGGGCCTTGAGTTTAGCTCAGGGTTTTTATGAACGGCTGGATAAGGATATGAAACGAAGCCTGTTGGGCTATATCAGTGATGGGGTTCTCATTGCAGCGGTTGGCGGTAATATGGAATACCGTGCCACGGGCTCTTATTTAAGTGAAATAAGGGAACGTGAAGGCTGGTTAAAGGTGGAATTGTTTGATCTTAACGAACGTCAATTAGGTGGCGTGCAGTCAGGTGGACTAAGCTCTTTACAGGTTGAACCATTAAGCAGCACGGCCAAGCTGTCGATGCAGTTGGGGCGTGTGGCTACAGAGTTGAAAGCGAACGTTGATGGAGAAGTTGCCATTGGCTATGCGCCGCTGGTTGGCCCTACGGCGGTAGTGGGTCTATTGCGAGTAGAGATGCAGTTGCCCGAAGGTGTGATTCAGAACGCTCGATCGGTTGAAACAGACTTTCGGAATTACCGCCATCTGGAGCATAATCGTCAGGCAATTAGCCAGACATTTACCCATGTGATGCTATTTGTGACACTGTGTGTATTATTAATTGCCGGTTTAGTTGCCTTACTGTTTGCGCGCAGGCTCACTTCGCCGATTGGTAATTTGGCTGATGCACTGCGCCGTGTTACCGAAGGAGATCTTGATGTCGAGATTCGTGATGCGCCGGATGATGAATTGGGCTCGTTGGTGCGTTCATTTAATAAAATGACCTCTCGACTCAGGCATCATGCCGTTGCCATCGATCAGGGTCAGCAGGCCTTGACCAAGGCGCTTGATAGTAGCCGGGAACGGCAGTTTGTCCTCGAGTCACTGCTGGCTAATCTGCATACTGGCGTACTGTTGGTTGATGGGAAGGGGCGTGTGCGTCTGCTTAATCAGGCCGTTGTGGATATTTTGCACCTGCCTGATAACTGGCAGCCAAGTATTGATCTATTGCAGGCCAGTCAAGGTAATTTGCAGGATATTGCTGACTTTTACAGCGAGTTAAAACATCAGCAGGAGGAGCATCTACAGCGAGAGTTTGATATCAGCCTCTCTGAGGGAAAGCAGGCGCATGTTTTGGCACGAGGGGCCAGATTAGATGCGAGTAGTTCAGATTTTTCTGGCTATCTGTTGGTGATTGATGATATTTCAGATGTGACCGAAGCTCAGCGTAATAAAGCTTGGGCGGAGGTTGCCCAGCGGCTGGCTCATGAGATAAAAAATCCTCTGACGCCTATTAAATTATCGGCGGAACGCTTGCAGCGCCGCTTTCGTGCGCAAGTGGATGATCCACGGGTGTTTGATGTATGCACACAGGCGATTATTGCCCAAGTTGAAAGGTTACAGCGTTTGATTGCCGATTTTTCCACGCTGGCTCGCATGCCGCAACCGAAAATTCGTCATGTGGTGGTGAATCTGCTACTGCATGAGATGAGTGATCTATTTTGCAGTTATCGGCGCATTGAGGTACGTTTTTGTGATGAAAACTGGCAATGCCAGTGTGATCCGGATCAGGTAAGGCAAGTGTTGATTAACTTGATGGATAATGCCCTAGCTGAGACAAATGAGCTTATACCGATTCGCCTATATACGACGTTTTCAGATAAGTGGATTGAATGGCATGTTGAGGATGATGGTGAGGGGATGAGTGACGAGGTCTCTGCACGTCTATTTGAAGCATATTATTCTACCAAAGCGACCGGTTCTGGCCTAGGGCTGGCCATTGCCAAGCGTATTGCCGAGGATCATCAGGGTGATCTGCTGCTGCTTTCAAGTGCTATGCCTACGCACTTCTGTTTGCGGCTGCCGCGTTTGGTGGAAGAGTGCAGGGGGGTAAGCGCATGACATCACGTATACTAATTGTGGATGATGAGCAGGCAATTTGCGAATCAATGCAGGGTTTGTTCGAAGATGAGGGTTATCTGGTCACCTGTGCTGCTTCTGGCGAAGAGGCCTTAGCGCGTCTACGCAAACAGAGTGTGGATTGTGTTTTGCTCGATATCTGGATGCCGGGCATTGATGGCTTGGAAACCTTAAATCGTATGCAGCAGTTGGATATGAATTTGCCTGTGATTATGATGTCAGGTCATGCCACCATCGACACAGCTGTGAAAGCGACCAGGCAAGGGGCCTTTGATTTTGTCGAGAAACCGGTTTCTTTTGACCGTCTGTCAATATTGGCACGCAATGCGGTACAGAAAAAGCAGTTGAAGTTAGAAAATGTTGATTTGAAGCGGCAAGAGTTGCGCCAAGTGAGTCGACAAGAATTGATTGGTCAAAGTAAAGCGATTCGTGATGTCAGAAGTTTGATCGGGCGCGTGGCGCTCTCTGATTCGTCGGTATTACTATTGGGTGAGCACGGTACAGAAAAAGAGGTGGCTGCCCGATTGCTGCATGGCCTTTCTAAACGTCAAGAGAAGTCGTTTGTGGATGTGAATACGGCCAGTATTCAGGCCAATCGCATGGACTCTGAACTATTTGGTCATGAAAAAGGGGCTTTTTCTGGGGCCTTGCATAGTCAACGTGGGCGTTTTGAGATGGCGCATATGGGGACGCTATTTTTTGATGAAATTACCGAGCTTAGCCTGAGTGCTCAGGCGAAAATACTGCATGTCATGCAGCAGCGCTCTGTGCAGCATCTAGGTAATCCAGCGTTATTGCCTTGTAATGTGCGGTTGATAGCTGCGAGTGCGGCGGATCTTGAAAAAGCGCTATTAGATGGACAGTTGCGCGAAGATTTTTATTATCACCTGAATGTAGTTTCGATTCGGATGCCATCGCTGCGAGAGCGTTTGGATGATATGCCTTTATTAGTAAGCGCTTTGTCGGCTGAGAAAGCGAACGAACTCGGTGGCAAGCCTGTCGCTCTTAATGCGTCAGTGATTGATGAGCTTAAAAGTTATCATTGGCCTGGCAATATGCGGGAGCTGCGGAATTATATTGAGCGGTGTCAAATTTTAATGCCGGGTTTGGAGGTTGATCGTGAACATATGCTGCCCTTTGATCATGCTTGCCCATCTAAACCGTCCGTGACCCAACCCCTGCTGGATAGCGGTTTTGAAGGTGATGGTAATTTTCATCAGGCACGTGACCTGTTTGAACGGCAGTTTTTGCTTCAAAAACTAGAGAAACATGAATGGAATATCAGTCGGACAGCGGCAGATATAGGTATGGAGCGTAGTCAGTTGCATAGAAAAATTAAATCATTTGGCTTGGTACAAGTTGCCAAGGAGTCCTTGTGAACATCGTGATTCTGGGTGCGGGTGAAGTTGGTTATCATATTGCCAGTCGTTTAGCGACGGAAGGTAATAATGTTTCTGTGATTGATCAGGATGCCGAGCGACTGCAGGTGATTGCGGAATCGATGGATGTGCGCACGGTCTGTGGTATGGCCTCCTATCCTTCGGTGTTAAAGCAGGCCGGGGCCGCTCACGCGGATATGTTGATTGCTGTAACTACCAATGATGAAGTGAATATGCTGGCCTGTCAGGTGGCCCACTCTCTGTTTAAGGTGCCAACGAAGCTAGCGCGCGTGCGAGAAGATGATTATGTAAAGCATACGGGGCTTTTTGGTCGTGATGATCTGCCAATTGATAAGATGATCTCTCCTGAAGGTGAAGCGGCTAAAGTGGTGATGGGACGCTTGAATGTCTCTTGTGCACAGGATGCACGGGAGTTTTTTGATGGGGCGATCAATTTGGTGGAAGTGAAGGTGCGCCCGAAAAGTAAATTGTCGGGCCTTGCTTTGAAAGAGCTCTCTCAGGTTATGGGCGATTTGCGTGTCTACATTGTGGCGCATGATCATAACGGTTTTTGGCGCATTCCCACCGGCGACACGGTTCTGCTGGCGGGAGATAGTATCTATGTGGCGGTCGAAAAGATAAATTTAGACCTTCTTATGCAGACCATTGACCTTAGCTATCAAACGCCGGAAGGGCGTAATGTGATGATGATCGGTGGCGGGCGCATTGGTTATCTAGTGGCCAAAGAGTTAGAACAAGCTGGCGCCAAAGTTAAAATCATTGAGCGCGGGGCTGAACGGGCGGAATGGCTCTCGGATCATTTGCAAAATGTGATTGTGATTCAGGGCGATGCGTTGGATCGAAAGCTGTTGGAAGAAGAGAATATTGACCGCATGGATGATTTTCTGGCCCTAACCAATGATGATGAAAATAATATTCTCGGTAGTTTGATAGCCAAGCGCTATGGGGTTGGCCATGTTGTGACACTGGTAAATCGCTCTATTTATACGCAATTGGTCAGACAGATCGGGCTGGATGTGACGGTCTCGCCGCGTTTGTCAACGGTAGCCACTATTTTAAGTCATATACGCAAAGGGCGGATTTATGGCATGGCTTCGCTGGGCGATGGTCAGTTAGAGGTGCTGGAGGCTGAGGCGTTAGAGACCAGTCGTATTTTAAATACGCCATTGAAAGATTTGAAATTACCGGCAGATACGGTCGTAGGGGCCATATTGCGGGAGGGGGTCGTGATTATTCCTGATGGTTCGGTAGCCGTAAAGCGAAAGGATCGGGTGCTTATTGTCACAACAACAGCGTCGGTAGCCTTGGTCGAGAAGCTGTTTGAAGTGCATTTGGAATTCTTTTAAGATATGCATCCCAAAGGTGTGATTTGGACGATTGGCATGTTGGTGATCTTTTATGGTTGCAACATGTTGATTCCAGCGCTGGTGGCGTTTTATTATGATGCAGGTCATCTGGCGGAGTTTCTTGAAGCAGGCTTGATGGTAATCCTGCTTGGTGGAATGATGATGCGGTTTGGTGGCGGTGCGCCTGAACGATTAAGCCATAAAGATGGTTTTTTGATTGTGGCACTGGCCTGGTTGCTACTGTCGTTGATTGGTGCGGTGCCTTTTTTAACAACTGGAACACTCTCTTCTGTTGTCGATGCAATGTTTGAATCAGCCTCGGGTCTCACTACGACGGGCGCGACAGTCCTTTCTGGACTGGATAACCTACCCCGCTCGATACTGTTCTGGCGCTCCATGCAGGAGTGGTTGGGGGGTATGGGGATTATTGTATTAGCTGTTGCGGTGATGCCGCTATTAGGTGTGGGTGGCATGCAGCTATTTAAAGCGGAGACGCCAGGGCCGGTAAAAGATAAGTTAACGGCGCGAGTTGCTGAAACAGCCAAGCTGTTATGGTACCTTTATTTGAGTATGACGGGCTTTTGCGGCTTGGCTTACTGGTTGGGTGGTATGACGCCTTTTGACGCTGTGAATCATGCGATGTGTACCGTCGCGATTGGTGGATTTTCTACCCATGATGCGAGTTTTGGCTATTTTGAGAGCAGCAATTTGCGTCTGATGGCCGTTTTTTTTATGGTGCTTGCTGGTATTAACTTCACGCTGCATTTTACGGCGGCTCTGCGCGGTTTTTCACTGCGCACTTATGTGCAGGATGAAGAGTTTAAAACCTATATTTTATGGATTTCAATGCTGCTATTGCTGGTGTTATTATTGCTTGGCTTTGCGGGGCTACTGCATGATAAAAATGATGTGGTAGATGTACTGTTTAATGTGGTTTCAGTAGCCACAACCACAGGCTTTGCCGTCAGTGATTACAGTCAGTGGCCACCAGGGGCTACGATGCTATTGTTGATGACCATGTTTGTAGGTGCTTGCGCAGGCTCGACAGGGGGCGGCATGAAGGTGGTGCGTATTTTGCTACTGATACGTCAGGGCTTACGTGAAATTCGGCGATTAGTGCATCCGCATGCAGTGATTCATGTTAAAATAGGCTTTCAGCGTATTTCACCGGGAGTGACTGAAGCACTATGGGGTTTTACAGTGCTGTACCTCGCTTGCTATATGTTGTTGGCGATAATGCTTGCCTTTACAGGGGTGGATATGGTCACCTCTTTTTCTGCTGCGGCTGCCTGCATTACCAATACAGGGCCTGGCTTTGGTACTGTGGGGCCTGCAGGAAATTACGATTCATTGCCAGATATGGCTAAAAGCGTACTTATTTTTGGCATGTTGTTAGGGCGACTGGAAATATATACATTTTTTGTTATGCTGGTGCCGGAATTTTGGCGCGACTAAATTTATTGTGTACGGATAATGACAACTCCATTGGGGAATTTATGATTGAAATAGTGGTAAAAGCAGGGCAAGCGGATAAACAGAGTGATGATGCGGTGGTGATCCCACTGTTGAAAGGTAGTGAAATGACGCTTTCCGGCCACGCTTTGCAAAAGGTGACCGATCAGGCACTGCCCTCCTTTTTGGCTAAGTGTGATAGCACGGGGAAATATGGCGAATCTAAAACCCTGTATGGCGTGCCGGGTTCACTGGCTGATCGCATTGTGGTGCTTGGCTGTGGTGAAGAGAAGCTGTTGAGTCTGCATAAATTGCGTATATTGGCGGCAAAAATAGCCCGTGAGTTGGATGCTGGGGGAGCTACGCATGTCTCTCTCTGCCTAAGTGAACTGAATGTTGGTGAAACTTCTGTGGCGGACAAAGTGCAGGCAATTGCCGAGGGTGTGTGGCTGGGGCTCTATAGTTTTGATAAATATCAGACAAAAAAAGAGCTGAATGAAAGACGCTTACAGAAAGTCACGGTGATGATTGAAGCAGGGCAAGATTTGACCTCGGCGCAGCGCGCTGTGGAGCTCGCTCAAGCGATCGCGGCAGGAACCAATTTTGCGCGTGACCTAGGTAATGAGCCAGGCAATATTTGTACCCCAGCGTATTTGGGTGAACAGGCATTGCGTTTATCGCATGCACAGTTGAATGTGACTGTTATGGATAAAAAGGCGATTGAAAAGGCGGGCTTTACGGCTCTGCTGGCTGTTAATCAGGGTTCAGCTAAAGAACCTCGTTTCATTGTGATGAAATATGAGGGTGGTAAAGCTGGCGATGCACCTATTGCGCTGGTGGGTAAGGGCTTGACGTTTGATGCTGGTGGTATTTCGATTAAACCCGGCACTCAGATGGATGAGATGAAATTTGATATGTGTGGATCAGCGGCTGTACTGGGTATTTTTAAAGCAGTCACGGCATTGAATTTGCCTGTGAATCTGTTGGGCGTGATCCCTTCAACTGAAAATCTGCTTGGCTCTGCAGCGTATAAACCAGGTGATATTATTACCAGTTACAAAGGGGTCACGATTGAAATATTAAATACAGATGCTGAAGGGCGTGTGATTCTGTCGGATGCTTTGGCCTATGCGGCGGAGCAGAAACCCGCTGAAATTATTGATTTTGCAACCTTAACAGGAGCTTGTGTTGTCGCGCTTGGGGGCCAAGCAAGCGGTTTGTTAGGTACGGATAAGGGCTTGAAAGAGGCCTTAAAAGTTTCGGGTGACTATGCGCACGATAGAGTTTGGGAGTTGCCGCTTTTTGAGGAGTATCAGGAACAGATTAAATCGGAAATAGCGGATATTAAAAACACGGGTGGAAAAGAAGCAGGGTCCATTACAGCGGCCTGTTTTTTATCGCGCTTTGTTGATGATCTGCCATGGGCACATCTGGATATAGCGGGTACTGCTTGGAATATGAAAGGGAGTGATATCTCAGCGAAGGGTGCGACCGGTGCTGGTGTACGTTTAGTGATGGATTATCTGATAAAAAAAGTTGATGTCTAAATACTCTGATCCAGACTGTAGCGGCAATGATCTGATGCAATGCCAGGTGCTAGCAAAAGCTGCGATTAGCGTCTTTCTGTTTGCGCTGTTTTCCTGTCTGTTGCCTATGCATGTTGAAGCGTTGGGCTTTGGTGCGTTAACACAGAAAAGTCATCTGAATGAGCCATTAAAGGCTGAGGTTTCACTCCTGCTGAGTGAGACGGATCAATTGTCCGATATTCAAGTGGAGTTAGCCACAGCCTCAGAGTATCGTCAAATGGGCATTAACAGGGATGCTGAACTTGCCGGTATTCGCCTAACGCGATTAAAAAAACGAGGCAGTGTTGGCGTTGTGCGGATCTATTCGGTAAGGGGCATTCATGCCCCTGTGTTGTCTATTGTGCTCAAGGTCAATAAAACTGGTCGAGGCACCTATTTTAGGCACTATCGCTTGCTCTTTGATGCTGTGGAGACGGCCTCTTTGCCTAATCAAAAGCCGCCAGTCGTGAAGCCGGTAGCGGCGTTGAATGAGAGTGTGAATGCTGGTGTGGATGCTGCTGCCGTCCCGCTGATGGCTGAAGGGTGGGCTAGAGTTGATCGTTATGGACCTGTTCAGACGGGTGATAATCTATCACAAATTGCCTATCGATTACGTAAAGATAAGCGTTTTACGAATAGTCAGGTGATGCTTGCACTGTATGATGAAAACCGCAGTGATTTTGTCGATGGTAATGTGAATCAGTTAAAGAAGGGGGCCTGGCTGAATGTTCCCGATGGCGAGGTCATACGGCATTATGCCGGCCATGCGCCTATGTTACGCCTGTCAGCACTCGTTCATCAGGGGGGGCAGTCGAAGCGCTTACATAGCGCGGCTAAAGTCGCCGTGGCTGTGGAAAGTACGCTCGTAGAAAAAGAACCGTTACAGTATAGCGGTCAAATCTCATTGGCTAGCACTACGCCGACGCAAGCAGCGCTGCCTAGCGTTGAGGATAAACGACTAGATGCTATTCATGAAGCGTTGATGGCTGGCAAGCTGCATATGACAGGCTTAAGTGAGTCAGTGTCTAAATTGAATAAGTCAGTGGCGATCATTAAAACAGATATACAAATGTTAAAAGAGGATGTCAGGGCGATTCGTGACCGTCCGCAGCTGGTGCAAACAGCGATGAATTGGTCGTTGCTGATTTACATTGTTTTAGCCGCCATGATTGGTTTACTGCTGGGGCTGTTTATGAAACGCTTCAGTGGCGCTGCAAACAAACAAGCGTTGCCTGATTCAGTCGCGTTTGAGGCTGTTGATGGGGATGCTGAAGCTGACCAAGCCTCACAAACAGTAGCACTTACAGAATCTGAAACGGTTGACGTGCTTAGTGAAGAACTGGTGCAGCTATTAAAACAGGTGGAAGAGCAACTAGCCCAGTGTGATTATGATCAGGCTACATCGTTGTTGAACAGAGTGGTGTTTATCTCCCCCAATTCACTGCATGCTGCGGCTTTACGGGCCCAACTTTTTCATGAAACCGGTCGTACAGAAGAGCGGAATGCCCTGATCAATGAAATTAGTGAATCAGCAGATAAAGATGGCTGGCAACGTTTTTGTCAACTATTACCTAGTCAGGTTTGGAATGCCTGCTTTGGTGATAGTTAGCTTGAGTGAAGTCGATGCATAGATGGTCCTTTTTTCTAAACTTGATCTGCATGGGAGAGTGTAGCCATGGATAAATCGGAGGCGAGAAAAAGCCCTCGTTACCATGCTGTAGTTATTAGTATGATGGATGGGCGTAAGCTAACAGGACAACTGCTGGGCTTTTCTCCGATTATGCGCAACTTGCATTTTGTTGAGGAAACAGGTGGCTCTAGCAAGCTTGATATTAGTGATATTATCTATATTGCTATGCAACGATCTGAAGACGCTAGTGTGACGCTGCCTGCTAACTCTTCAGAGATGGAAGAGTTGAGAGTTAGCACGATTAATCTTGAACAGTTACTTGTTTATGTGGTGCCTGCCACCTCGAATGCACCCGGTTTCTATGCCTATCCCAGCACGGAAGATGCCGCTTTTGAACGTATCTTTTTTTATCAACATGGTATTCGCTATCAGGAGAGACCCGAACGACTGGGCGATATGCTGATAGATCAGGAGGCGTTGGATAAAGAGGGGCTGCGGACGGCCCTGGATCAACAGAAAAGTTCACTGCCATCGCTGGGTGATGTGCTAAAATCCCAAGGTAAAGTGACGGATAAAGAGCTCGATGGTGCGCTGGAAATTCAACTGGAAAATAAGATGCGACTGGGTGATCTCCTTGTGCATCGCGAGCATGTTAGTAGTGATGATTTGCAGCAGGCGTTGCACAAACAGTCGAAAGAGGGATCTGAAAACCTACCCTTAGGGCAGCTGTTAATGGATTCGGGGAAGCTGCAGGATACACATTTGGATTCGGCCTTGAAGGTGCAGAATAATAGAAAAATGCGTCTGGGTGAAATTCTGATTGAGAGTGGCTTGATTAATGAAAATGACCTGCAAAATGCCTTAGATGAACAAAAAACGCATGGTCAGCGTTTGGGTGAAATACTGCTGAGTTCGGAAGTGATTTCTGAAGGCCAACTGCTGGAAGTATTGGCCAAGAAGTTTCGTCTGCCTATGGTAGACCTGGATGAGTATGAGATTAATCCGGCTGCGGCGACCTTAGTTGATCGTAGTATTATTGAAAAATATGGCGTGCTGCCTATTGATGTGGACAGCACTTCATTGACGATTGCTCTGTCAGATCCGATGGGTCTGGAAGCCTACGATCGGATAAGTTTTCAAACAGGTAAAAAAGTGCATGAGGTGATGGCTAAAACATCACAGCTGCATGAAATGATTGGCCAATTTCTTAAAGAAGAGGTGGCTGACGAAGAGCTTTCGGTTGAGTTTCTGGCTCACGATGAAGATGAAGATGAACCTGTTAATTCGCTAGCCATGAGCAAGGCGGCCGAGGATGTGCCGATAGTTCGTTTGGTGAATCGCATTATTCGCAATGGCCTGAGCAAAAAAGCATCGGATATTCATATTTTACCGCAAGCGAAAAAAATAACCCTGGCATACCGCTTGAATGGGCAGTTGCTGGGAGAAACGTCACTGGAGAAAAGTTTAACCAAACAGATTTCTGCTCGTATTAAAATATTAAGTGGTATGGATATTTCCGAACAACGTATGCCTCAAGATGGACGTATGATTTTGCATACAGGCAAACAGACCTTTGAGTTCCGCGTCTCATGTATTCCCAATACATTTGGTGAATCGATGGTATTGCGCGTATTAAACAAAGAAGCAGCGGTGGATATGCAGAAATTAGGTTTGCGTGCTGAGGATATGGGCCAGTTGAATGTCATGGCACGTAAGCCGTTTGGCCTGTTGTTGGTGACCGGGCCTACTGGTTCAGGTAAATCAACGACGCTGTTTTCGATTCTTCAATCGATTGCCCATCTACCCTTGCATATCTTAACGGTTGAAGATCCTGTTGAGTCGGAAATCCCCGGTGCTAATCAGATTCAGGTAAATCATAAAATTGGTATGACCTTTGCGCGCGTGTTGCGCAACGTGTTACGTCATGATCCAGATGTTATTATGATTGGTGAGATGCGCGATGCTGAGACAGCGGAGATTGGTATTGAAGCCGCCTTAACAGGTCATTTAATGCTCTCTACGCTGCATACAAATTCGGCTGTTGATACGATTATTCGTCTGAATGATCTGGATATTCCTAACTATCTGATTGCCCCATCATTGTTGGGGATTATTAGTCAGAACCTGCTGAAAACACTCTGTTTAGAGTGTCGAAAAGAAGCACCAGAGGATGATGAAACGTATACGGTGATTAAAGATCTTGGTTATGCACGCCCTGAACATCTGTATGTGGCAGGGGGTTGTAAAACATGTAATAAAACAGGTTATTCAGGGCGCGTCATGTTGTACGAGTTTCTAGCCGTCAATGATGGGATTCGTCAGGCTATTCATGAGGGTAAAACGGGTCATGCATTGCAGGAAATTGCGGTTGCCAATGGTATGATCCCAAAATCAGAATATGCACTGCAGTTGGCTTCTGATGGCGTGATTGATCACCATGATTTCGTCTATTCGTTAATGTGATGGAGCAGCCTATGTTTGAATCGAGTCATGATTATCCGCTGTTTTATCTGATTAATGATGCCCATTCGGCTGTAGGCGATGTGGTGTTTGGTACGCTTAGTGGTTTGGGTGATGGTTTGGTCGTGGCACTACTCTGCTCACTACTGATGTTGTTCAGGTTACGCCTAGGTATTGCGGCTTTAGGGGCTTTTATTATCTCCGGTTTGATTGCTCAGCTGCTTAAACGCTTGTTTGATATGCCACGTCCTCCAGCGCTACTGGAGCATGTGCATCTTTTGGGTCAGCCACTTACATCGCATAGCTTTCCTTCTGGCCATGCAACCTCTGATGGGGTGATGATACTGGTGGCTTTTTTATTGTGGAACCTGAAAGATTGGCGCAGTTGGTCGATAGCATCGCTATTTATGCTAGCAGCGATTGGACGCATTTACGGTGGTGTGCATTTTCCGCTTGATGTGGCTGTTGGCTTGATGATTGGTCTGCTTAGTATGGGCTTGTTGTGGCGCTGGTCAAAAACTTGGTCTGTGGCTTTATGGCAGAGGTCAGCATGGTCGTGGAAAATCCCCGGTTTGCTGGTTGCGATTCAGGCTGCGGTACTGGGCTTGGGTTATCATATGCAGCCATCGACAGCGCAGTTGTTAGCCTTGCTGCTACCGCTTGCAGCATTGATGATCTTGCTGCGTGTATGGAAGGAGAAATGCGTGCATGAGTGGTGATCTGAAAGTCCATTTTGAACTGCTGGAGCAAGCTGATCGCGTTGAAGGAATAGCGAAGCTGCTACTGCGGCGTAATCGTCTTACACCGACGCTGTTGGTGCTCTGTCCGGATGCGGGTTTTGCAGCCCAACTGGATGAACGGCTGTGGACGATTCATCCTGAATCTTTTTTGGCCCATGCTGTCGCTGGCAGTGATGTGGCACAGAATGCACGACAGCCTATTCTGCTCTCCACGATGATTGTGCGCGATAATAAACCGGTGGTATTGATCAATGGCTGTTTGGAGCTGCCACCGGATATTTCCGGCTTTTCTCACCTGGTTGATTTTGTTGATGGCTGGGATGAAGGCTTGAAACAGGCTGCGCGCGAGCGTTTCCGAACTTATCGCCAGATGGGGCTGAACCCTACATATTTGGGAGCTAAAACAGCATGAATGATGATGAGCGCCGCACCTATATTAGGCATCCAGTGGATGTGCCTGTGCGCATTTTTCCGCAACAAAATGCTTCAGCCATGCCCGTGCAGATGAGTGATGTGGGGAAAGGGGGGATTGCGTTTCGCACTGATAGTGCGATGGAAAAGGGGACCTTTCTGATGGTTGCCATTCCGCATGTGCTGCCTCCGTTTGAGGAATCCTGCACGGTCTGTTGGTGTGAACCGCAGGATGATGGCTTTGAAATTGGTATTCGTTTTTTAGATCAGCAGGGCATGTTTAAAGCACGCATGGTTGAACAGGTCTGTTATATTGAAGAGTATCGTCGCCAGCAGATGGACGATGGCCGAGAGCTCTCTTTGGAAGAGTCGGCTAGGGAGTGGATTGAAAAAAATGCTGCAGATTTTTGGTTGACCTGAGATGCACTATTTTACCCCTAATACAATGCTCTACCTTGAAGCCTTAGCTGCAAATAACAGTAGGGAGTGGTTTCAGGAACACAAGGATGCTTATGAAACCAATGTTAGAGAGCCGGCACTATCCTTGATTGCCGCTGTAGGAGAAAAGTTGCCAGAGATTGCTCCGCACTTTCGAGCCGACAGTCGGAAAGTAGGTGGCTCTCTGATGCGAGCTCATCGCGATACCCGTTTTGGTCGCGATAAAACGCCTTACAAAACAAATATTGGCATCCAGTTTCGCCATGTTGCCGGTAACGATGTACATGCGCCGGGTTTGTATCTACACATCAGTACAACGGATGTGTTTATCGGCGCGGGCACATGGCATCCGCCCTCCGATTCACTATTGGCTATTCGCAACTTGATTGTGCAACAGCCGGCGCAATGGCAGGCGGTGCTTGATGACCCTGCATTTGCACGCTGGTTTGAACTCTCAGGTGATACGCTAAAGCGTCCTCCGCGCGGTTTTGATGCCGACCATCCACTGCTTCTAGATATCAAACGTAAAGATTTTATTGCGATGAGTCATATTGCACCGGCTCTCATCGAGCAAGATGACTTTACGGAGATAGTCTGTGACTACTTTCGTGCTGCCACGCCCTTGATGCGTTTTTTATGCCGCGCACTGCGCGTACCCTATTGATATTAGAACACAACAGCAGTATCCAATTGTAGTGGCTTTTTGGACTAATGATAATCTGATACTGGAGAAATAGAATGGCAATTATGACGTTGAAACAACATGCGGTTTGGGATCTACCTACGCGTATTTTTCACTGGGTTAATTTTATTACAGTAGTGGGCCTTATTTTTATGGGGCTTCTAATGCTCTATGCACGTGATTTAGGCATTAGCAGTATCGATGCTAAAATTTCCTTAAAGACGATACATGTATTGATCGGCTATCTGTTTGCCTTGAACTTGATTTGGCGCCTTGTCTGGGGTTTTGTGGGGGGGCGTTATTCGCGTTGGAGTAATATTGTGCCGGGTCGTGGCTTTATGACGACGCTAAAGCATTACCTGGCGAGTATTAAAAGTGGAGAGCCGCAGCAGTTTCTTGGTCATAATCCGATGGGGCGAATGGCTGTGGTGGTGCTCATGCTGCTGATGATGACTTTGGCTGTGACCGGGCTTGTGCGTGCCGGTACTGATATCTATTACCCGCCATTCGGCTCTTTTGTGGCTGAATATATAGCACTCCCCAACGTAGAGCCTGGTTCACTGAAGCCGTATGATAAATCCAAGGTGGATCCTGCTCGTTTTCAGGAGTTAAAATCATTTAAGCATATTTATGGCGAAATTCACCTCTACACGGCCTATGCACTGATGTTGATGATTTCATTTCACATAGCTGCCGTGGTGCGAATGGAGGTGAAAGAGGGTGGAAGCCTTGTTTCAGCGATGTTTAACGGCCGCAAAGTGCTTGGCAAACGCCCTGAAGATGAGTGATGTATAAAAAAGGGTGAGTTTAACCTGCGAGGGGGCTTTCATTGTTGCAGTGACTCATTCAGATGAATCGGACAGATGAGTTGTGTAGTAGCAGCTGTTATCCCTCCCTTTGCTCAGTCACTGGATGGTGTATTGTGGAGGCTCCATGCGGGTCTGTATAGCTGATAAGCCGCAGCAGAGCTTACTCCCTCCCTACCAATGGTCATCCAAAAGAGAATGAGAATTTTTGGTCAATAACATTCGCGGTTGCTAGGCAGGAGTCTGGCCGTAGCATGTGGCAGCCAAACTAAAATTATTCGAGGATTCCGATGAGTCAGCATGAGTTAGCTAAAACCTATGATCCACAGGCGGTTGAACCAGCCATTAATGAACAGTGGCTGAATTCGGATGCATTCCGACCTAAA
>JAUZRH010000292.1 GCA_030950555.1 Mariprofundus sp.
AGAATCAGCCACTTTTTAAAAGCAATATGACTACCTATCGCGCCCATTCAGGGCTTGCTTATGCGCCAAACTCTTCGCCTTGAAGACGAACTTCTATCCTACGCAGCTTGGGACACTTTATTATTTCCGTGACCCTTACTACTAAAGATAGTAGGCCATCGTGCCCATTCAGGGCTTGCTTATGCGCTTGATTTGGCGCCTTGAATCCAACTACTATCCTGCGCATAATCTGGATACTTTATTCTTTCCGTGGCCCTAAGCATTACGCCCGTCATTCCCGTGGAGGACCTGCCCCCGCGAAGACGTGAGGCGGAAATCCATTGGTTTTAGAATCAAGCTGAACGTTTCGTTGAGCTTGATTACCGATCAGCTCGGGAATGACGGACAATCCATACTTGAACCACTATAACCGCAAGTCGGCTTATCTTGCCGAGGTTTTGCAATTATCCCCTAAGCTGCGAGCTTTTCACAGCAGAGGAGAGATAAATGCATAGCCCCGTGCAAAACTCATGGGCGATGATTACCCAGAGTTTTGCACGTGGCTCTTCAGCAAAGCTTTTAAAGATCCAGCGTTAAACTACCGGGATACTCGAGCGTCTCTTTCACCGTAACGAGGAAACGGACGGCTTCTGAGCCATCAATCAAGCGGTGATCATAGGACAGAGCCAAATACATCATGGGGCGAATCACCACCACCGAATCTTCAGCAATCGGGCGCTGCTGAATCGTATGCATGCCAAGAATACCACTCTGCGGGGGATTGAGAATGGGCGTAGATAACATCGAACCAAAGGTACCACCATTGGTAATCGAGAAGGTGCCGCCTTTTAGATCATCCGGCATTAAACCACCATTGCGGGCTTTATCTGCCAAACTGGCGATGCCTTTTTCTATGTCCGCCAGTCCTAACTGTTGCGCATCACGCAATACGGGCACCACCAGCCCCTTAGCTGTGCTGACGGCAACACCGATATCCACATAGTTATGATAGGCAATTTCATCTTTATCAATAAAGGCATTCAGGGCAGGATACTTTGTCAGACCTTGGCATACTGCACGCACAAAAAAGGACATAAAGCCTAGTTTGACGCCGTGCTTTTCCTGAAAGGCTGCACCATAACGACGACGCAGTTCCATCACAGCCTGAAGGTTTACCTCATTAAAGGTTGTCAGCATTGCTGCACTGTTTTGCGCCTCTTTGAGACGACTAGCAATACGACGACGTAAGCCACTCATCGCCACTCGCTCTTCACAACGCTCAGCAGACAATACAAGCTTTTCTGAACCGATTATAGGCTTCGCAACTGCGGCCATAGGTTCAGCTTTCACTCGCGCGGCTTTAACTGAGCGATCCGCTTGTAGCGGAGCGACTGTAGCAAGCTCCGCTGCTTTATCACTCGCCTCCGCTTCATCCACTTCAGCTTTTATGTCATCACTCATTGACGCGCGCAAGGTATCATCAATCACAGCCACCACATCACCCGGTTCAACGGTGCTATCAATCGGCTTGAGGATACGTGTTAATACACCGGCATCGAGAGCTGTAATCTCCATGGTGATTTTATCGCTTTCAATTTCAGCCAGCACATCATCAACCTCAACGCCATCACCCTCCTGTTTAAGCCAGCTGATTAACGTCGCTTCTGTTTCCGATTCCCCTAGACTCGGCACTTTAATTTCAATTTCCATCTATAACGCCCCTATTATTATTTACCGTATTCAACGCAGAAAATCCTCATTACTATCACCCAGTGCTCTATCCATCAGAAGCTTCAACTCGGCTTTATGGCGCTTCGCTGACCCCACTGCCGGTGCTGCTGCTGCCGGGCGTGTCAATGCATAGATTTTCTGTTCATCATTCAAAACTCGATTAAGTGCGCCACTCAAATAGCTCCATGCACCCTGATTTTCCGGCTCCTCTTGTACCCATACCAGCTCTCTAACCGCAGCATACGTTTGCAACACCTGCTCAAGCTCTTGGCTTGGAAAGGGATATAGCCGCTCAATGCGTAGAATAACAATATCGGTCAAAGCACGTTCGATGCGCTCTGCAAGCAGGTCATAATAGATTTTACCACTACAGAGCAGCACCCTTCTCGTTGTCGTAAGCAGTATCTTCGCATCCGATTCAGGTAGCACCGGCTGAAATACCCCGGCAGTGAATGCATCCCTAGGTGAAAAAGAGAGTTTCTGGCGCAACATGCTTTTAGGTGCCATCATAATAAGCGGTTTACGCAATTTTGAGAGCAACTGACGCCTAAGCAGATGAAATAGTTGAGCAGGTGTTGTCGGATAAGCCACTTGCATATTATTTTCAGCGCATAGTTGCAGATAACGCTCCAAACGGGCTGAAGAGTGTTCTGCCCCCTGCCCCTCATAGCCATGCGGAAGCCATAATACCAGACCAGAAAGACGACCCCATTTGGACTCACTCGCCGCAATAAATTGATCAACCACCACTTGGGCAACATTGGCAAAATCGCCATATTGCGCTTCCCATATCACCAACGCACGCGGTTCGGCGATTGAATAGCCATATTCATAGCCCAACACGGCCATCTCAGATAACATACTATCAACCACAATAAAATGAGACAGTGGTGTAGACTCAACCTGTCGGATCGGGATCATACTTTTACCAGTATGCTGATCATAAACGACAGCATGACGGTGAAAAAAAGTACCCCGTCCAGAATCCTCACCAGAGAGCCTAACCCAGCCCCCCTCATGAACCAGCGAGGCATAGGCCATGGTTTCAGCGCAGCCCCAATCAATGGGCATCAGAGCATCCATCATCTGAATACGGGCATCATAAATTTTTTCAACACGTGTATGAATAGAAAACTCAGCCGGCAGCCTGTGTACCTTACGAGCCAACATGCTCAAGGTATCAGCCGCCACACCCGTATCCGGCTCATGCACGCCTTCAGAAAGATAGCCTTGCCAACGCCCTTGCAGACTGTTCAGTTGATTCGGAGCAGGCCGGTGATGCGCTCGCCGCACCTTATCCATGGAATCACGATAGATAGCCACCATAGCATCGGCATCTTCCGAACTAATGATGCCGTCAGCAATCAGTCTGTCTCGATAAATCGACTCGACAGAGGGATGCTCTGCGATGCGCCTATACATTAAGGGCTGTGTCACCTCTGGAGAATCAGCTTCATTATGACCATGGCGGCGGTAACAAACCAGATCAATCACCACATCTTCATGAAAGGTATTGCGATAATCGACAGCAATATCAATCGCCTGACAACAGGCTTCTGGATCATCACCATTAACATGAATAATCGGTGCATGGATAATTTTTGCTATATCCGTACAGTAGGTGGTCGAGCGAGCATCATGGGGATTCACGGTAAAACCGATCTGATTATTCACCACGATATGAATCGAACCACCAATACGAAAACCATTAAGCTTGGATAGCTCCAGTGACTCAGCCACCACACCTTGACCTGCAAAAGCCGCATCGCCATGGACCAATACACTCATCACTTCTCGCCGTGATTTATCACCACGTCGACATTGACGAGCCCTTACGCTACCCATCACCACCGGTGTAATAATTTCCAGATGAGAGGGATTAAAAGCCAAGGACAGGTGAACAACACCACCGGGGCTAGGTAGGTCCGCTGAAAAGCCAAGATGATATTTTACATCGCCCTGCCCATGTGCATCATCTTCGAGTTGCGTACCTTCAAATTCCGTGAAAATCTCAGCCAGGGATTTGCCCATAATATTTGCCAGCACATTTAAACGACCCCGATGTGCCATGCCTAAAATAATCTCACGTGTGCCTTTACTACCCGCTTTTTGCACCAAGGCATCGAGCATGGGAATTAAACTTTCACCACCTTCAAGGGAAAATCTTTTTTGTCCCACATAACGAGTATGCAAAAAACGTTCAAACTCCTCAGCATGCATAATCCGGCCAAATATATGCCTACGTGTATCATCATCCACGGCCATACGCAGTGCATTACGTTCAAAACGTGATTGCAACCAGTGCTTGCGAGCGGAGTCCGTAATATGGCGAAATTCAGGCCCTATAGAACCACAGTAACTTCTACTCAGATGATCAAGAATATCACGCAATGGACGGTTGCGCGCACCTTCCAGATCACCGGCTGGAAATAGTTGATCCAGATCCGCTTCCGAGAGGCCATAATAGGCTAGTTCCATCTCAGGTGTAGTTGCAATAGGATTAAGATGCAGTGGATCAAGATTAGCATGTAGGTGACCATACACCCGGTAGGCATGAATGAGGTAAAGTGCTCTGGATGGATATTCCACATCATCAGGACACGTGCACACCAGCTCTTTACGACTTACCGGCACCATCCGTTTTAACATCTGTTGGTGACCCGTTTCAACCGCCTCATTTTCATCAAAAACTGAAAAATAGTCCGCCCACTCTGCCGGCAAAGAGTTTGGATCATTCTGATACTGCTCAAAAAGAAGCTCTAAATAACTGCTTCCAGCAGCAAATAATTCATCCGGCGCTTCAACCATCTCCGACTCTGAATGATTCATTCACCCTCCACTTTCATGCGTTTGCACAGCCATTGCTATTCCCATTGCCAGCCTTTGGCCAGCTTAGGGGCTCAGTAACAATGAATTAGCCCATTTTATTGGACTATAAGTTCCCCCTTCGCTACGTTGATATTGCGTCTTTTATTGCCCCAAGGACCTCTCCACACCCACTGATAGTCTACTGGTTCAACAACCTATTCACCTACAAAAAGGAGCCAATTGCAAAACTCTGGGTGGATGAGCGGCAATCCCACTTTGAGTCCATTTTTGAGATGGAATGAGCTGCATGGTGGTTCCATGGAGCGAACAACAGCGCGGAAATGGGCCAAAGTGGGGCCGCCGATCGCCGCTCA
>JAUZRH010000293.1 GCA_030950555.1 Mariprofundus sp.
CTCACCTGATTCGGGCGTTTTTATTAGGCGTCTGGGTGGCTTTGTGGCGAACACTATTTCAACAGTTTTCTGCGCAAGCGTTGTTGAATAGTGCAGTGATGACAAGCGACTGAAAAACGACACTTGCAATCATGGAAGCGCTTCACTATGATGCCGCGCCATTGTAGGGTTTCTTTTTAAAAGATGCCCACAACAACATAACCTTGCTCCGGACGCGTATAGTAGTCGGAGCGTACGAAAGTACACCGGAAGGAGCGCCATTTGTATTACGAAACTATTTTTATAGTCAACCCTGACATCTCTCAGGAAAATACCGAAGCCATGACTGAAGAGCTGATCGGTAAAGTGGAAAAAGCTGGTGGCCGCATTGTAAAACGCGAAAACTGGGGTTCACGTCCTCTTGCTTACTCTATTGCTAACCGCAAACGCGGAAACTATGTCCTGCTGGTCACCGATGGTGAACCTGCTGCACTGAAAGCGCTTGAGCATGCCATCAGCCTTGAAGAACGCATTATTCGCACTCTAAGCACCAAATTAAACGAACTCTCTGATGAACCATCCCCACTTGCTCGTCGCAAAAAGCCTGTAGAAGCTGAGGTTGTAGCTGAAGATGAAGCTAGCAGCACAGAAGCTGAAGCTAGTAAAGCTGACGCTACCACTACAGAAACTACTGCTACAGAAGCTGAAACAGTAGCGCCTGAAAATGCTGAAACAGCCAAGAGTGATGGAGCCCAAGCCTGAATTTAACAGGGCCCGCTTTAGTGGCCGACTGCAACAGATTCGCGATCGCTGGACGCCAGATGGCAGCAAAGCACTCATTGCCGAACTGATCACCAGTCGCCCTCAACTCGGCCCTATTCGGGCAGGCGTTCAAGATGAGCAACCACTACCGCTGCGTGCTACAGGCAATATCGTCAACCAGATGGTGGCCATGGATGGTCAACATGTAACCGTTGAAGGATGCTTACGCAGGAGATTTTACAGCCGGGGCGGAGAGCCCTGCTGGGGTCAAGTGGAAATTTGGGTGGATCGTTGTCAGCTATCGGAGCAGGCAAGCGAATCTCACCAGACTAGAGACTTAGGAGATATTAGATGACAGAAGAAACAAAAAAAGTAGCAGCACCTGCAGCGCAACCGCAAAGCAGCCGCCCAGCACGTCCACAAGGTGATCGTCCCGTAAGGCCACAATCGCGTCGCCCTGCTGGCCGCTTTCAGCGCCGCCGCAAGTTCTGCAAGTTCTGTGCAGAGAAGACCGTAAGTATTGACTACAAAAACCCGGATCTGCTGCGCGGCTTTATCACTGAGCGTTATAAAATTCTGCCTTCACGTGTAACAGGCACTTGCGCCTCACATCAGCGCAGCCTAACCACGGCCATCAAACGGGCTCGTGTATTGGCGCTGATTCCTTTCACCCCACTGCATCACGACTAAGCTGCCAACCTATGCTGGAACAGCCTCCAAAACCGTTACCGAGCGTAGCATCACTGCTATTAACGCGTAGATTCCCGTGTGCAGCACTATTGCTGCTCATGCTTTCAACAGCGATTTGGATGCCTTCCTTACTCCAGAATATGCCGCCATTCGTGCTTATTTTATCGACATTGATTGGTCTTACACTGCATGTTTTAGCACCGGCACTCGTAGCCATTATAACCTTAGGGGGCGGCATCACATTTGCCGCTCACGTTGTTGTGATTGCTTCTATCGGTGCATCGATTTTATCCGGTTTTTCATTATTGCCCGGTCTAATCACGCTTACAGCCTATGGTCTGCTACCGCTCATTGCGGCAGCAGCCCTGCTAAAACAGCATGGCCTGCAATATAGCGCGCGTTACATGGCCGCAGGATTAGGCTTACTAGTATTGATTTCAACGATTGCAGGTGCCCTGCTTCATGAGGGTGGCCTGCGAGAGTTTATCTCCCTACTCATGAGCCCGATGTTTGAGGAAGCGCAGCAACAGGTTGCCGTATCTGATTTTGAAACCCTACAGGTATTAACTCAGGCACAGCAGATGATGATCTCTATTTTACCAGGCCTTGTGGCACTAAGTGTGTGGTTTGCATGGTGGGGAGACATTGTTTTGGCAAGAAACTTTGCCAATCGTTATGGCTTTTACAAAGGCGATCAGGCCAGCCCGCTGGCACTTAGCTTTGGTAAAAAATTTGCCTACCTGTTTCTAGTCTTACTGCTACTGGCAAACTTGGCATCGGGAGACTTACAGTATATTGGTATCAATGCAGCCATCATGATCGGTGGACTGCTGGCAGCTCAAGGTATCGCAGTTGGACACAGTTGGTTAAAAACCAAGAACATGACACTGTCCATCTCGATGATGTATTTAATGTTATTTATATGGTCGTTCATGATCGTACCATTCGTGATTGTTGGCCTGATGGATATATGGTTTGATTATCGCCGGAAATTCCCGGCAGTTGGAGGATAAAATGCAATTAATTTTATTAGAACGTATTGAAAGTTTAGGAAATGTTGGTGATGAAGTCACAGTTCGTCCTGGTTATGGTCGCAACTTTCTGATCCCTAGAGGCAAAGCATCTGAAGCAACAAACGGCAACCGTCGCATATTTGAGCGTCGCCGCACGCAGCTTGAGCAGCAGCAGTCTGATGTATTGGCTATTGCAAAAACTGCCGCCGAGAAAATTTCAGCCCTTAAGCTGGAAGTGATTCGCGCAACATCCGACAGCAAGCACCTGTATGGTTCAGTTGGCACAGCTGAATTAGCCTCCCTTCTTGCTGAAAACGACTTTGCTATTGAGCGCCGCCACATCCTGTTGGACGAGCCTATTAAAGAAGTAGGCGAACAGCAGTTTCGTGTACGCTTACACCCTGATGTTGTAGCAGAAGTTTCACTTCAGGTTATCTCTGAGCAACATTGAGCCAGCGAACTCCCCTGCGCACTAATACGCTCCGCGAGCGCATCCCTCCGAATGCACATGATGCGGAGAGAGCAGTGCTCGGGGGAGTCATGCTTGACCCTGAAGCCCTTGAAAGACTCGAAGGATCACTGAGGCCTGAACATTTTTATGTTGCTGCTAACAGCCACATCTTTCATTCGATCCTGGAACTCTCGTCAAAAGGACAACCTGTTGATGCACTGACAGTAAAAGATCTTTTAGAGCGTCGCGAAGAGCTTGATAGCTCTGGCGGCGAATCTTATCTCGCTGAATTAATCAACGCCGTCCCTACCTCAGCCAATGTGCGCCACTATGCAGATATCGTACGTGAACGATCCGTACTGCGGGATTTACTCTCCGTATGCAGCAACGTCACGCGTGAGGTTTATGAAGAACCCGAACGCGATGTAAACGAACATCTCGATATTGCCGAGAAAAACATTCTCGCTGTGGCTGAAAACTTCAACCGTTCCCGCCCTGCCTTTAATAAAATGGGCACTTTGATGATTGAAACATACAAAGAGTTAGAGACCCGCTATGCCCAAAAGAAAGCAGTAACCGGTGTCCCCTCGGGCTTTGATGACCTAGATGTGATGCTTGCTGGTATGCAACGCGGTGATCTGATTGTTGTCGCTGGTCGTCCCAGTATGGGTAAAACTGCCTTCTCAATGAATGTTGCACAAAATGCATCCATCCGCTCGGATGATACCGGTGTCGTTGCTATTTTCTCACTCGAAATGTCCGCCCAGCAAATCGCCATGCGTATGCTAGCTGTGGAAGCCCGGGTAGATATGTCCCATCTACGCACGGGTAGCTTTTCAGCCACGGATTGGAGCCGCTTGGCTGGTGCTAGTGGCTCTCTAGCGGAATCAGCTATCTTTGTTGATGATACCCCCTCGATCTCCGTGATGGAGGTGCGTTCAAAATGCCGCCGTCTTAAAAGAGAAGAGAAAAAACTGGATCTTGTTGTCATCGACTATCTACAACTAATGAGCGGTAGCGCTGGCTCTGAGCGGCGCGAACAGGAAATATCCGAAATCACACGTTCACTTAAAGGCTTGGCAAAAGAGATGGATGTACCGGTCATCATCCTTTCCCAGCTTAACCGCTCACTAGAAGCCCGTGCTGATAAACGCCCCATGATGTCTGACCTGCGAGAATCGGGTGCAATCGAGCAGGATGCTGACGTTATTATGTTTATTTACCGTGATGAAGTGTACAATAAAAAGCCCGAAAATGAAGGGCTTGCCGAGATCATTGTCGCCAAACAACGTAATGGCCCTACCGGTATTGTGAAGCTAACCTTCCTCAATAAATACACTCGCTTTGAGAACTTCGCCCACAGTGATTTTGACCATTGATTCCAACCCTTCCGCCAATAGAGAATTTAAAGATATTGGGGTCTCTGATATTTTTAGAGCGTCATATTGCTGAGTTTTGTATATAACAAAGAAAACATTAGCCACTGATACCCCAGGGCACCTTCTCTGCCGCAAGCGGCATTCACCTTGTTCCACGACAACCACGAATGAACGGCATCCTTCAGCAACTATAAAAAACAGTTAACGCTTTACGTTAGGGCCACGGAAAGAATAAAGTATCCAGATTATGCGCAGGATAGTTGTTGGATTCAAGACGCCAAATCAAGCGCATAAGCAAGCCCTGAATGGGCGCGATAGCCTACTGCCTTTAGTAGTAACTCTGTGGCAACGCAGAATGCGGACTTATAGACCAGCACGTGGATGATTTATTCTTTCCGCGGCCCTTACGGAAGATGAAGATATATCTTTCAGTTGCGAGGTAACGTAAAGCGTTAACTATTTTTTATGGTTGGTGAAGGAAGCCTTTTTTTTAAATCACCTTTTGATGATCGGTCCATCCTATTGGCAACATGTTTTTTGAAAAAAGTGTCAACTACTTTTGGGGTTATATGAAGGATGCCATCATCTTCGTGCTCTTCGTGACTCTGTGGTGGAAAGTCTTTGATTGTTTTATGGATGTCGTTAAGAATCGAAGCTATGGTTTTATTTCGTTTTGAACATAAACTAGCTGAATTCAAGTACGTCCTTCTATTTTCCACTACAAAACTGGAACATCGAGTTATAGGGTGCGCGGGTGATTGTATATATTAGCAAACGTCTCGCCGCCATGATCCCCTTACTCTTTGGCATCACCATCATCTCCTTTGCCATGATGCATCTGGCACCGGGAGAACCAAGTGTGGTTGGCCAGGAGTTCAACCCCAAAGTATCTACACAAGATATCGAGCGACTGCGCTCCTATTACGGCTTGGACCAACCCCTCTATCAACAGTATTGGCAATGGTTGCAACGGCTGGCGGTGCTCGATTTTGGCCACTCTTTTTCAGCCGATGGTCGCGCCGTATGGGATAAAATCATTGAACGCGTACCCGTAACCCTAACCATCAATATTTTGGCGATGTTATGTATCATCCTTATTGCCATCCCTATCGGTGTAGCTAGTGCCGTACGGCGAGATAGCTGGTTTGATAAAGGTATGACCCTGTTTGTTTTTATCGGCTTTGCGATCCCCTCCTTCTGGCTGGGTCTACTGTTAATGATAGGACTGGGTGTCAATCTTCAGTGGTTGCCCGTCTCAGGCCTACATGACTATAGCTGGCAACAGATGGGTTTCTGGCAACAGCAGTGGGATCTGCTACAACATCTTATATTACCTGTTTTTGTCTCTGCTATCGGCGGTCTAGCTGGTATGAGTCGTTTTATGCGCAGCGGCATGCTCGATGTAATCCGAGCTGATTATATCACCACTGCTCGTGCAATGGGCATACCAGAAAATAGCATCCGCTACCGACTGGCGCTAAAAAATGGTATACTACCGATCATTACACTGCTCGGACTCTCTATCCCCGGCTTGATTGGTGGTTCCGTGATTGTCGAACAGCTTTTTTCCCTACCGGGTATGGGCTTGCTCTTTTTTGAAGCTGTCATGGCGCGAGATTATCCGCTGGTCATGGGTATCACTGTTATAGGTGCCGTACTCACGTTATTGGGCAACCTGATTGCCGATATCGCCTATGCCTGGGCCGACCCACGTATTCGCCATGGTGGCAACGCATGATTCCAACAAAGCAGTGCAAACACACCCCCCATCTCTTTGTCACACACCCACTAATTACCATAGGTGGCATCATTGTCGCCAGCGTTGCCTTACTGGCTCTGCTCGCGCCGTGGCTGGCTCCCTTTGATCCCACGGAGATCGATGTTAGCGTCATACTCATGCCGCCCTCCTTCGAGCATTGGTGCGGCACCGATACGCTGGGGCGTGATATATTTTCACGCATGCTCTATGGCGCGCGTGTTTCGCTTGCGGTCGGTTTTGTTGCAGTGGGCATTTCGCTGCTGATAGGACTGATGTTAGGCGCCATCGCTGGATATGCAGGTGGCCGTACCGATGCCATACTGATGCGTAGCACTGACATGGTACTCTGCTTCCCTACTTTTTTTCTGATTTTAGCAGTCATCGCCTTTCTTGAGCCTTCAATTTGGAACATCATGATTGTTATCGGTCTCACCTCATGGATGGGCGTCGCACGGCTGGTTCGAGCTGAATTCCTCAGCCTCAAACAACGTGAGTTTATTGCTGCCGCCGAAGCATTAGGTGTCTCTCCTGTACGCATTATCTGCCGTTATCTACTACCCAATGCTATGGGACCGATACTGGTCTCTGCGGTATTAGGCATTGCAGGCGCTGTATTGGTTGAGTCTGGCCTCTCCTTTTTAGGCTTGGGCGTTCAGCCACCAGATCCCTCGTGGGGCAATATCTTAACCGAAGGAAAAGACAATATTCAGATTGCCTGGTGGCTATCTATGTTTCCGGGTCTAGCCATTCTTGTCACCGTGCTAGGTTATAATCTGCTTGGCGAAGGCCTACGCGACTACTTCGACCCAAAGCTCAAATGAATAGCCTTCCACCGCGCGCCCAATGCTGATCATTTCAAACAACATCGCCATAGCCGATCATCAGATCGAGCTGCATGCTATCCGCGCACAAGGTGCGGGTGGCCAAAACGTCAATAAAGTTTCCAGCGCCATTCATCTGCGCTTTGACATCCATGCCTCATCATTGCCTGAATCTGTGCAACAACAACTACTTACCTACCCGGATAGCCGCATCAGCAGTGAAGGAATCATTATCATCAAAGCCCAACAGTTCCGGCACCAGGAACAAAACAGAACAGACGCACTCAACCGCCTAAAAAAATTAATCAAAACGGCCATCACCATACAGAAGAAACGTCGCCCCACCCGCAAAACAGGGTCTTCTATCAAACGCCGCCTAGAAAGCAAAAACAGACGCGCCAAGCTCAAATCACTACGCAAAAAGTTCACCGATAGCTAAAACTCGATGTTCCAGTTTTTATATGTGAGGTGACATCACTTTAAAACCTTTCAGCGCAGAGGAGTAAGCGGCGCTGCCGCGCCGAGCGATAGGCCTGATTCAAAAAAAGCTGCGGAAATACAGGTGATAGAATACACTGTTAATTGGCATCCTTCATATTCCAGTTTACACATGAAGGCTTTTCTTTAGACGGAAAAGGCTTCGCCAAATAGTCGATTCCCTCACCCCAACCCTCTCCCGGAGGGAGAGGGTGCAAGAGCTTCAACTTCCAAATGCACTGTGACGTGAGCAACACCCTCTCCCTGAGGGAGAGGGCTTGGGTGAGGGGATCAACAAAAAACGCCCATGATTTACCCGGCTTACGGAAGAGGATGAAAAATCTTTCAGCTGAGGTAACGTAAGGGCTGCGGAAATAAATAATTGTCCCGTTATGCGAAGGATAAGAGTTCGGATTCAAGGCGCACTGTTTGGCGCATAAGCAAGCCCTGAATGGGCGCGATAGGCCTTATTACTTTCAATAGTAACTGGTTCTGCAACGCAGAAGGCGAGCTTTTAAACCAACAGAATGGGATGATGTGTGTTTCCGCGGCCCTAACCTAGAGCATCAACTATTTTTTATAGTTGGTGAAGGATGCCGTTAGGGCCACGGAAAGAATAAAGTATCCAGGTTATGCGCAGGATAGAAGTTTAGATTCAAGGCTCAGAAGAGGGAGCATAAGCAAGCCCTGAATGGGCGCGATAGCATTTACTCTTTTCAATATGTAACCGATTCTGAAACACAGAAGCTAGGCTTATAGACCAGCAGAATGGGATATTTATTTCTTTCCGAAGCCCTTAAGTAGGTGGGCATAAGTCTTTTAACATTTTACCGCAGGATATTTCGCGAGATTCAAGGCATAAAAAACGACGTATAGCACTGCTATATAAGTCTTTTTGTAACGCAGAAGCTCGCGGAATAGACAAGAAGAAAATGTTAAAAGACTTATGGTCAGCTACTTAAGAGCCTGCCAAGCTCTTTGGTCGGCGATCTGCGTGTAATGACCACCGCACTCATCTTTAGCTACTCCAACTATGCGAAAGTGCCTCTGCCTGTAGCATCACCAGCTCAATGGCTTCTTTCTGTTTATCTGGTGGATACTTCCATTTCTTCAGTGCTCTTCTGACCAAGTTACGCAGTTTTGCCCGCACACTGTCACGCACTTGCCAATCGACAGTGGTGCTCTTGCGCAACTTTACCGTCACCTCTTTGGCTAATTCGCGCAGGTTTAAATCACCCAGTTCACGCACTGCCGATTCGTTTTGAATCAGGGCGCGATAAAAGGC
>JAUZRH010000294.1 GCA_030950555.1 Mariprofundus sp.
TCCAATTCTGCTGGTCTATAAGTCCGCATTCTGCGTTGCCAAATCAGTTACATAGCCCTGCTATGCGCTTGATTTGGCGCCTTGAATCCAAACTTCTATCCTGCGCATAACCTGGATACTTTATTCTTTCCGTGGCCCTTAAAGACATGTTCACATATTACCTGAACGCCACAAAAAATACAAGCAAGCATCGCTTGTCAGACGAGCCTATTTGCCCAAACGGTATGCGCGCGCTATCATGCAGCCTGTTGATCAGGAAGGAGCGCATCTTTGTTTAAACGCATTTTAGTAGCTAACCGTGGTGAATGTGCCATTCGTATTATCCGTTCGTGCCTCGAATTGGGCATCGAATCTGTTGCCATCTATTCTGAAGCTGATGCCCATGCCCTACACGTAAAAAAAGCCGATCGCGCCATTATGATCGGACCTGACCCGGTGAAGTCCTACCTAAATATTCACCGTATCGTCAATATTGCTTTGGAATCAGGCTGTGATGCTGTGCATCCAGGTTATGGCTTTCTCTCTGAAAATGATGAATTTGCGCGCGCTATTATCGATGCAGGCATCGCCTATATTGGCCCCTCACCAGAGGCAATTCGCGATATGGGTAGCAAAACTAAAGCACGCGCCTCCATGATTGCAGCCGGCGTACCGGTCATCCCTGGTTCTGAAGGCGAGCTAAAAGATATTGAAGAAGCACTCACCGAAGCCCACCAGATGGGCTATCCTGTAATGTTAAAAGCAGCAGCCGGTGGCGGTGGGCGTGGCATCCGCCGATGCGATAACGATGATGAACTACGTGAATATTATATTGTCACGCAACGTGAGGCGATGGCGGCTTTTGGTTCTGACATCCTATTTATGGAGAAATGTATTCTCGAACCGCACCACATCGAGTTTCAGATACTGGCTGATAACCATGGCAATACAGTACACCTTTTTGAGCGCGACTGTTCTATTCAACGGCGCAACCAAAAACTGATTGAAATTGCCCCCAGCAACTTTTTAACACCCGAATTACGTCATAGTATGGGGGCTATCGCCATCAAGGCTGCTGAAGCTGTTGGCTATGTCAATGCTGGTACCGTTGAGTTTTTGGTAGATAAAGATTACAACTTCTGGTTCATGGAGATGAATACCCGCCTGCAGGTAGAGCATACCATTACAGAAACTATCACCGGCATCGATATTGTTGCGCAACAAATCGCTATTACTGCCGGCCTGCCCCTCCCATTTAAGCAGGAAGAGCTTACTTTACGTGGATATGCCATTGAGTTTCGCATTAATGCTGAGGATCCAAAAAATAATTTCCTACCCATGCCCGGTCGCATCACCCGCTATAACTCTCCCGGTGGCATTGGGGTGCGTGTCGATGGCTGCGTCTATGTAGGTTATGATCTTCCCCCTTTTTATGACTCTATGTGTGCCAAATTAACCGTTTCTGGGCCCGATTGGCAAAAAACTGTAATGCGCGCCCGGCGAGCACTTGCGGAATATGACATACGCGGCATGAAAACTACCCTACCATTTTACCGAACGATCGCCGCATCCAAAGTGTTTATGGATGGGGAGTTTAACACCGGCTTTATGGATCAACATCCTGAACTGCTGGAGTATAGTGCTAACGAGCGCCGTGAAGATATTGCTGCCGCAGTAGCGATTGCTATTGCCATGCATGCCGGCCTATAACACCAATAATTATTCTTTCTAAAGGGTTTACATTATGACTGATACCAAGAAAAAACTGGCAATTACCGAGCTTGCACTACGTGATGGACATCAGTCACTACTGGCCACCCGGATGAGATTGGATGATATGCTACCCATTTGCGACAAGCTTGATGCGATCGGTTACTGGTCCATTGAAGCATGGGGCGGCGCCACCTTTGACACCTGCTTACGTTACCTCAAAGAAGATCCTTGGCTCCGTTTACGCGAGCTCAGCAAGGCCCTGCCTAACACCCCTATTCAGATGCTATTGCGCGGTCAAAATCTACTAGGCTATCGCCACTATGCTGATGATGTGGTGAAAAAATTTGTTGATATGGCTGCCGCCAACGGCGTCGATGTATTTCGTATTTTTGATGCAATGAACGATTTACGTAATGTCCGCACCTCTGTGAATCAGGTAAAAGCCAACGGTAAACATGCCGAAGGCACCATCTGTTACACAACCAGCCCTGTCCATACGCTCCAATACCTCGTTGATCTTGGCAAAGGCTTTGAAGATATGGGCTGCGACACATTAGCCATTAAAGATATGGCAGGCCTACTCACCCCATACGCCACTCGTGAGTTGATTTCCGCACTCAAACAGCATATCACTATTCCACTCCACCTCCACTCTCATGCCACTGCCGGTGTTGCTGAAATGGTACAGTGGGAAGCTGTACATGCTGGTTGTGACATTATTGATACGGCTATCAGTCCACTGGCCGGTGGCACAAGTCATCCACCGACAGAAGCAATGGTCGCAGCTTTCGCCTCCACTGAATATGATACAGGCCTTAATCTGATTGCCTTACAAGATATTGCAGCCTACTTTAAAGAGGTACGCAAAAAGTATGCGCGCTTCGAATCCGATTCTACAGGTGTTGATACACGCGTTTTCGTGAATCAGATTCCAGGCGGCATGATCTCCAACCTAGCCAACCAGCTGCGTGACCAGGGCGAACTAGATAAGATGGATGCCGTGCTCGATGAAATTCCACGTGTTCGCAAAGATTTTGGTTATCCTCCACTTGTTACACCAACCAGCCAGATTGTAGGAACGCAGTCTGTACTGAATGTCCTTTCTGGGAAAAAATACAAAGTCATCACCAATGAAACACGTGATTATCTAAAAGGCCTCTATGGCCGAGCCTTAGGCACAATCAACACAGAGGTTCGCCATATTGCTATTGGTGATGAAGAGCCTGTCGATATTCGCCCTGCTGATCTACTGATGCCTGAAATGGATGCGCTGACCCGTGAAATAGGCGACAAGGCAAATGCGGTTGAGGATGTACTCTCATACGCGCTTTTCCCAACCATTTCTATGGAGTTTTTTGACGAGCGTGCCAGTGGCGAGTTTAAGCCCGAGCCCTTGGACACGCCTGTGGATACACATGCCACACCGGAAGTGATTGCTGCTCCATCACTTGCACCCACTGAATTTAATATTGTCGTCCATGGTGAACAGTATCATATCAAAATTGAGGGTTCTGGTCACAAGAGTGAAGACATTCGTCCGTTTTATGTCAAAGTCGACAATGTACTCGAAGAGATTACGGTAGAATCTTTAACCGAAGTCGTACCGACAAGTGATGGTAATATTGATGCTAAAAAAGCATCCAAAGACTCACGACGCCCCAAAGCAATCAGCGATAGCCATGTCACCACGCCTATGCCCGGCCGTATTGTGGCGATCAATGTGGCTATTGGTGATAGTGTTGAAGCGGGTGCAACAGTATTGACAGTAGAAGCCATGAAGATGGAAAACCAAGTACATGCACCCGTTTCAGGCACCATCAGCGCCATCAACGTAGCTGTAGGTGACACCGTCAATCCCGATGAGTGTTTAATCGTCATCGACTAAATGAAACCATACTCCAGCTCTGCCGCCAACCATCATGTAGCAAGCGTTACAGATGCATGATGGTTAGTGGCAGTCCTTGGCAGAGGCAGGCATTAGATGATACCTAACAATGATATTGACGGACCTATCATCATTAACAACAAAGGCATGATTGAAGCTTTCAATAAAACAGCCGAATCTATTTTTGGTTACCTCGAAGCCGAAGTCATCGGTAAAGCGCTATCCCTACTGATCGCCGATGGCCACAAAATCGAACATGATAACTACCTCTATAACTATTTAACCTCTGGAAAAACCAAAGTTATTGATACTATTTGCACTGTCGATGGGCTTAAAAAAGATGGGCAAACATTCCCTATGGAACTAACCCTTTCCGAGATTCTTATTGGCAATGAACGAAAGTCCATGGTTCATCTATCAATCACTTCTGATAGTAAACCACCTATCATTCACAAAATAGAACAACAAAAAACAATATCAGAAGCAACCAGCCAAGTTTTATCTAGCTTTATCAACAGTAGCAATCAACAAACTGTTTTTAATGACATCCTTAATAATATTTTATCTACCACGCAAAGTAAATTCGGTTTTATTAGCGAGATATTTCTCGAGCACGACCACTCACCATATTTAAAGACCCGTGCTATCACTGATATCTCTTGGGATGAAAAATCACGTCAGCGCTACAATACTCATCAAGAGAGTGGACTTGATTTCCATAACATGAACACACTTTTTGGCACCGTTATACTCTCTCAACAACAGCTCATCAGTAATCATCCAGAAGTCGATTTACGCCGCAAAGGTTTACCCGCAGGACACCCCCCACTGACTGCATTTTTAGGTGTTCCACTGACCATTGCGGGTAAGATCATCGGCATGATCGGTATCGCCAATAGACCAGGTGGATACAGTCAGAAAACAGTTGATTCACTAGCCACGCACTTACAGAGCTGCACCAGCGCTATGGCAGCCTACCATGCCCACCAGCGACAACTTCATAGCGCAGACGCTTTAGCGGAGAGCAATGCCACCATTCGATTACTGCTAGATTCCACCACAGAAGCAATCGTCACACTGGATAGCGATGGAATCTGCACACTTGCCAACCCCGTATGTTGCTGCTTACTTGGCTATCGCGACCATGAACTTATCGGCCATGACTTTCACAGCTTAGCCCATCATAGCCAGAAAGATAACACTCATTTGCCCCACAGTGAGTGTCGTATCCAACAGGTTTTAAAGAAAAAACTCACCGTACATGCCGATAATGAGCGATTCTGGCGTAAGGATGGTAGCAGTTTCCCTATTGAATATCGCACTCATCCGATCATCAAACAGGGTGTGACTGTTGGCGCGCTAGTTAGCTTCACGGACATCAGCGAACGCTTACAGGCTGATAAAAAACTATGGAATATCGCCCATTTCGATCCCCTTACAGGCTTGGCCAACAGGGCGCTCTTTCATGATCGCATGGAACAGACCCTAGCTCAGGCAAGACGAAACAAGACGGGTATTTGCCTCTTTTTCCTCAATCTGGATAACTTTAAAACCATCAATGATATAGCCGGCCATAACAACGGAGATAAGGTATTAACCGTCGTAGCAGGCCATCTACAACAGTGTGTGCGCGAAGTTGATACGGTTGCTCATTTGGATGCTGATGAATTTACCATTATCCTTTCCGGCATCACCGATAAAGAACAGGCGATTATTGTCGCGTACAAAATCATCACAACCCTAAACGAGTCCATCCAGATCAAACAAAAGACTTTTAATATAGGCGCAAGCATTGGCATCGCTGTATTTCCCGAGGACGGCATAGATGTCGAAAGCTTGGTTAAAAGTGCCGATCAGGCCATGCATGCAGCCAAAGAGAGTGGAAAAAATCGCTGTGTTTTTTTTCAGGATATGAAGCAGCAAGCACTGAAAGCTACATAAAATAATGAGGCTTATCGTTCGCTCATTTAATTACCTGATTACAGCATCCTTCCTATAACCCCAAAAGTAGTTGACGCTTTAGGGCCACGGAAAGAATAAAGTATCCAGATTATGCGCAGGATAGTAGTTGGATTCAAGGCGCCAAACCAAGCGCATAAGCAAGCCCTGAATGGGCGCGATAGCCTAATGCCTTTAGTAGTAACTCTGTGGCAACGTAGAAGGCGGACTTATAGACCAGCACGTGGATGATTTATTCTTTCCGCGGCCCTTAGGGTCACGGAAATAATAAAGTGTCCCAAGCTGCGTAGGATAGAAGTTCGTCTTCAAGGCGAAGAGTTTGGCGCATAAGCAAGCCCTGAATGGGCGCGATAGGTAGTCATATTGCTTTTAAAAAGTGGCTGATTCTT
>JAUZRH010000295.1 GCA_030950555.1 Mariprofundus sp.
ATCGACATCAGAAGTCGTCACGCCTGTAAGTGTTAAAATAGTGCCTTGAACAGGTGCTGTTTGTACAACTGAAGGTGTTCCAGTAAACACTGGAGCGTCATTCACCGCGGTTACGGTGATGGTTACTGTACCAACTGCGGAGGTGATGCCGTCACTCGCTGTATAGGTGAATGTATCGGTTCCGTTAAAGTTTAAGAGCGGTGTATAAGTAAATGTGCCATTACCATTATTTACTACCGTACCACCTAATACACTCAATGTATCTGCAGCTATAACACTCAGCACATCATTATTTGCATCCGTATCATTCAATAAAACATTTATTGTGGTAAACGCTGTATCCTCAGCTGTTGAGCCCGTATCATTTACAGCAACAGGCGCCTGATTAGCGGCTGCATTGACAGTGATGGCTATTGTTACGCTACCTGTCAGTCCACCCTGATCGGTAACGGTGATCGCCAATGAGTCCGTACCGGAAAAAGCAGTATTCGGTGTATAACTCACCATACCTGAACCACTCACTACTGCTGTTCCGCTAACAGGAGGTGTGCTTACAGCATAGGTGTGTGTATCACCTGCATTAGGGTCATTCGCCGTCACCTGGCTGCTCGCTGCCGTATTCATCGCAGTGGTGATTGCAACGGCTGTGGGTAGCGGTGGTTGATTCGTGGGAGCCGTTACAGTCACGCTTGATGTGGCCGAAACGGTATTACCAGCAGCATCTATCGCTGTGAACACAACATTATTTACACCTATCGGAAACAACTGAGGCGCATTATTGGTGAGACTAAGCACACCTACATTATCCGTGGCTGTAGCCCCCGCAAGAAATGTTTGAATCGTGCCATTCTGCGCAGATATACCATTTACAGATGTTGCCACAATCGTCACCGGGGCTGGAGTTGTAATCAGAGGCGCTACCGTATCGACGACATTCACACTACGTGTTACCGGCATTGCCGCATTGCCGGCGGCATCAGATACTTGATATGTAATAGTATTGGCGCCAACCACTGTTGAATTGACCTGCCCAGTGACCACAATTGAAGCGCTCAAATTACCATCAATGTTATCCACAGCCGTTGCACCGCTTTCTGTATAAGCCGTCCCTACATTCAATATCGTTGGATTTGTCCCGGCAAGGGTTATCACAGGTGCAGTTTGATCAACACTAATATTAACCGCGGCAACGATGGCAGGATTATGGGTTGTATTAATAGCCGGATCGATATTAGCTGTAATCGTATAGCTTCCAGCTACAGCAGGTGCAGTCCAGCTATTCGTAGCACCGTTGATGCCCGCGATACCAAGCACACCACCCGTCGCCGTCCACAGCAATGGAGAGCTCGTTGGAGGCACTGAACCTGAAACAGTGCCCGCTAGGTTAACTATCACCCCAGGCTGTACAGATAAAGCACTGGCCGTCGCCACTATTTTCAAATTCATCTGTATGGGCAATACAATAGGCGCCCCACCTAATGTTTGCGGTGGCGACCTCCCTTCAAAGAGCAGAGCACCGCCCCCAGTAGCGCCACCAAAAGATGCATACGCTTGTACAACAAACACTATTCCTGAGCCATTGGGAACATTCAGGGTAATCGTTAAGTTAGGTACATTGGCTGATACAGGTCCTGCAACACTGATGCCATTCGCATCAAATGCCTCGACAGAGGCCGATTGAACAGCCCCCGGAGCCAGCGCACCACCTGCAACCCTTGAACTCTGGGTATTTATCGAAATTGTAACTGCCGTTGTACCAGCTACCGAAATATTACTGGAGGCTACACTACCTGTTGCATCGCCCCCGCCTTGACCACAAGCTGAAATCATAAGACAAGATAATATCAACAGTATCCGCACACATATATTCATGCTAAACAATCCGCCCTGACGAGAATTTCAGTAGCCCACATTTTTCTGATAGACTACAACTTTCAATTGAGAAAGACGCTTCATTAAGACTCCAAAGCGTCCGACTTATTAAATAATTTTATCAATGCGGTTGATTATAGTTAAAGTTTCTGAAATAATCAATTTTTTTGAAAGGAGCTACGCTGAGGAGCCACCGATATGCGTTCATTTAAATCATGATAACTACAAATACCACCGAACTAAAAAAACACCTTACAACCATGGTGGACGCCATGCCTGCATTTCCTGAAAGCGCCCATCGCGTGATTGAAATAAGTTCCGATTTTAACTGCTCGCCGAAAGATCTTGTACGGGTGATTGAACGCGATCCGGTGATGACCATCAAGCTTCTCAAGCTGGTTAATTCACCTTTTTTTGCGCTATCCCGCAGTATCTCATCAGTTCAGCACGCTTTAGTTTATCTTGGCTTGAACACAGTCAAAAACTTAGCCGTGAGCATTGCAACGGTGGCCACATTACCCAGGCGTAGTATTCCTGAATTGAGTATGTCAGAGTTTTTAACTTACTCCTTGGCAACCGCCTCTGTTGCCCAATGGATTGCAAAACACGGACTAAACCTCCGTGATACTTCCGACTATTTTGTAGGCGGTCTACTACATGACTTTGGCAAGGCTGTATTTATCCAGTTTGAACCCATCGCTTACGGTAAGTTAATTCTTGAGGCCAAAGAAAAAAACAGATCGCTAACATCTATTGAAACCGCACGTATGGGCGTTTCAAGCGCTGAGGTGGGGGCTATGCTTGCTGAGAAATGGACATTACCGGCGGAGCTGGTAAACTGCATCAGAATGCATGCCAACTGCAACGAAGAGTCATCAGATCTTGCCTTAACGGCGGCCATAGCCAGCACCATCGTACGGACCATGCAGCTAGGTGAAAATGGTGACCCTTATATTCACGACTTTTCTAAACTCATCCGTAAACGCCTAGGATGCAACCAAGAAGATGTCATAAGTGCAATGCAAGGACTACCTGAAGAGGTCAATACGCTTAAGGGTGCAGTAAACTAATGAAAGTTCGCTTTTGGGGAGTGCGTGGCTCCATTCCATCACCGGGACCAAAGACCGTGCGTTACGGCGGCAACACCACCTGCATTGAGGTCAGAACAGATGACGATCAACTGATTATCCTTGATGCTGGAAGTGGCATTTTTCCTCTATCACAAACCCTGCTTGGCGAGCTGCCGCTGCATGCCCACATATTCAATACCCACTCACACTGGGATCACATTCATGGCCTACCTTTTTTTATCCCCCTGTTTATACCGAATAACAGAGTCACCGTCTATGGCGCCTACGACCCTATCACTCAGAAAGGCATTGAAGAAATTCTCAATGTGCAGCTGCAGTACCGTTTTTTCCCCATACGCGAATGTGAGCTGAAGGCCAATGTCAACTTCATTACCCTCAAGGAAGAGCAGATCATTACTCTGGGCGAAACAACCATCACACCTATACTAATGAACCACCCTGTCATCAATTTTGGCTATCGAATCGACTGCCGTGGAAAATCACTCTTTTTTACAGGTGATCATGAAACGCCAGCTAACATTTACGACCCTGAAGATGATGAATTTGAGATGTATCAGTCACTTTTAGATCAGAAAGAGGAGCACATGCTAACACTTATACATGGACTTGATCTCCTGATTACCGACTCCTCGTATACTGAGGCTGAGTACAACGCATCAAAAAAAGGCTGGGGACATGGTACATTCCACAGTTGCATGCAGCTCGCAGAGAAAGCCGCTGCCAAAAAACTAATCCTAACCCATCACGAACCAACCCGCAGTGATGATATGTTGGAAGCTGTGTTTCAAGAAAGCTTAGAAGCCCTCACTGTTGATGTCCCAGAGATTGCACTGGCCCGCGAAGGCTTGACCATCGAATGGTAACCTGAAACTTTCACCAGACTATGTCGCAGATGTCTGTTGACCGTACACGCTCACCACAAAGCCACCAAGACACGACGCAAAGACTATGTCGCGAGTCTAAACTGATGGACGACATAACCACCATGTTGAATCACTATAGTTGTTTCTGATTACGTACAAGGCTCAGCTATGTTCCGGTCTATTAATAATAAAGGGAACGGGCATCCTTCACCAGCCTTGAAAAGTAGTTTACACTTTCACTTGTCTGTTTTAACTTTTTCCGGCAACCACGGAGTCCCCCTTATTTATTAAAAAAATGAATAAAATCAACGCATAAAGTTCACCGCGAACACCAAATTCAAGTTTTTCAAAAAACTACCTGATTATCCATGAAACTCAGCCATGCCGACCTCAGACATGCTATGGTAAATCTTCAAGTATATTTGCTTCTAACATTTTTAGACCGTCATATAGCTGAATTTTATACGTGTTCAAAAAAAACATTAGCCACTAATTTCACGAATTCACACGAATTAAAAATCTAGATTATTGCCTTATTCGTGACCACAAGGTGAATGCGTTTACGCAGAGAAGGTGCCCTGGGGTATTCGTGTAATTCGTGGCTTGCTTGTGTTTCTGTCTATGAGTAAAAGGGTTAGATTCCCTTTCTTTTTAATAGACCGTAAGATAGCTGAGTTTTGTACGTAATCAGGAAAAACTATGTAACCCTTCAAAGGGTAAACCCCAATATGAAGGATGCCAGGGAACGCACTACTTTTAGCTAAAGACCGAAACACAAGCGAGCCACCAATGAAAACGAATAAGGCAATAATACGTTGATCCCCTCACCCCAACCCTCTCCCGGAGGGAGAGGGAGCAAGAGCCTCAGCTTGCAAACACACTGTGACGTTAGCAATACCCTAGGTTGTCGAAATGCTGGGGTATTTGTTACAATTCCGTTCCCACTTTTTGGCTTTTTATATGATTCAAATATGGATTGTCCATCATTCCCGCCCTGATCGGAAATCCACCATTGCAGAGTGTAGTTGAGAACAATGGACTCCCTCCCCGCGCCTTTGCGGGGCCGGAAGCTTGAATCGGGAATCCACATCAAAACAAACGCTCTGCTATGCGTTCCCACGCAGGAGCCTGGGAACGAGGGTGGATTCCCGCCCCACGCCTTCGCGGGGGCAGGTTCTCCACAGGAATGACGGGCGTAATACTTAAATCACGTTACCATGCGTAGAAGGGAGTATTGTTGTAGCCAAAAAGTGGGGACTATTTAAACCCTCATTTAGGAGCTATTTCGACAACCTAGCAATACCCTCTCCCTCAGGGAGAGGGCTTGGGTGAGGGGATCAATAAAGAACGCCCATGATTAACCTGACCGACGGAAGACAAAGAACCACCTTTCAGTTGTGAGCAACGTAGAACGTCAATAATTTTTCATAACTGGTGAAGGATGCCGAATTCAGGACGCTTTAACACCAACAGAAACCGTTATAAATAGAAAAAGAAGAAGTATTAACAA
>JAUZRH010000296.1 GCA_030950555.1 Mariprofundus sp.
GGTGGATGAGCGGCAATCCCACTTTGAGTCCATTTTTGAGGTGGAATGAGGTGCATGGTGGTTCCATGGAGCAAACAACAGCGCGGGTTGGGCCAAAGTGGGGCCGCCGATCGCCGCTCACGAGTTTTGCAATTGGCTCAGAGGAAGCTACTTTTGCCCTTTGATCGATTCGGCCTTGTGTACCTTGTCTTTGAGCGATGCTGTTGAGAGCGTGGGATTGAATGGCCATCCTTTATGTTTTTATACTTGACTAAATTGGTATGGTTTATAATATCCAATTTTGTTACAGGGTTATTGCCCTGTGGAGGTTATGATATGCGACTAACTAGCAAAGGACGCTATGCCGTTTCGGCCATGGTTGATTTGAATAAGCAGCAGACGGGTGGGCCGGTGACATTAGCGGCTATTTCAGAAAGGCAGTTTATTTCTCTCTCGTATCTTGAGCAGCTTTTTCGTCGTCTGCGCGAAAATGGTTTAGTGCGTTCAGTGCGTGGTCCTGGTGGCGGATATTTGCTGGCGAAAGAGCCTGATGATATCTCTGTGGCGGATATCATTCGAGCCGTGAATGAGCCTGTGCGGACGACGATGTGTGAAAATGGCGTGCGTGGTTGTCACCGTGGCGAGCGCTGCGATACGCATCAATTATGGGAGGCGCTTGGTATGCATATTTATCGTTTTCTTGATGCCGTGAGTTTGGCCAAAGTATGTGAAAAAGGTGTGTTTTTGGATCAAATAGCGCTGATTGAAGTGGATAGCTATATCGCTTCAGATCCTGCTGTTGATAGTTCTAAGGCGGTCGTGACTATTGAACCGCTATCTTGATCATAATGCAACGTGCCCACCTGTGCGTGCCTCACTCGATGCCATGGTTCGGGCGGCTCAGGAAGCGTCTGGTAATCCCTCTAGTTTGCACTGGGCAGGACGCGCTGCGCGACGTGTGATTGATGATGCACGTGATGCGGTGGCGCATTATGTCGGCAGTGAGTCGGGGAGCGTAGTTTTTAGCTCGGGCGGTACGGAAAGTGATAATATTGCTATTCATAGTGTGCTTTCTAGCTGTATGCCTGGACGTATTGTCACTACGGCAATCGAACATCCTGCTATCTTAAAGCCGCTGCAGAAATTTGTAGCTAGTCAGCCCGTTGATGCTGGTTGGCAGCTTGTGCAGGTGCGACCTGATGAACATGGTTGCGTAGCAGCTGAAAAGATGATTGAAGCAATGACGGCTGACACGCGACTGGTCTGTATGATGCTGGTAAATAATGAGAGTGGCGTGGTGCAGCCTGTTGAAGCTGTTGCGGCGCACTGTCGTAATGCATCGGTGCCGTTATTGGTGGATGCAGTACAGGCCCTAGGTAAGGTGAATATAAATTTTACCGAGCTAAATGTTGATTTCCTTTCGCTCTCGGCCCATAAAATTGGTGGTCCAAAAGGGGTGGGCGCACTGTTGGTGCGGCGTGGCACCAAGGTGGAGGAACTTGCTCCCGGTGGTGGTCAAGAGCGTGGACGCCGCTCTGGGACAGAGAATGTGCCTGCGATCGCTGGTTTTTCTGCAGCTCTTGGCGCGATTGATTTTGCTGCACTGTCGCCCATTCGTGATGCCTTTGAAGTGCAATTGCTGGCTCAGTTTCCTGGGGCGGAAGTGATTGGCGCAAAAGCTCAACGGCTTGCCAATACCTCACTTGTTCTGTTGCCCAATATGGATGGTGAAACAATGTTGATGCAGCTAGATTTAGATGGTTTTGCCGTAGCTTCCGGCTCAGCTTGCTCATCGGGTAAGCGAGAAGCCTCCCATGTGTTACTGGCTATGGGACTGTCGGATATGCGCGCCCGTAGTTCATTGCGGGTCAGTTTTGGACCAGATAATAGTATAGATGATGCGCTGGCGCTGGTGACGGCGCTAGTGAAAATTCGCAAGCGATTAAAAGGTATGGCGGGATGTGCTGCCTGATGGGTGATATATGAACATTAAACTGACAGAAGCCGCTGTGACACGTATGCATGAACTGGTCAGTGAAGCATGTTGTAAAGGCTTGCGACTAGCGGTACGCCCTGCTGGCTGTTCCGGCATGGAATATGTTATGGATCTTGTAGCAGAGGCGGAAGCTGGTGATCTTATCCGTGTCTATGATGGTTTTGAATTGTATGTAGATGGCGAATCTTACGCTTCTGCGTTAACAGGTTTGCAACTGGATTTTCAAAGAGACTTACTCTCTTCTGGCTTTGTATATAATAATCCCAATGAAAAAGGTAGTTGCGGTTGCGGTAAATCCTTCTCTGTTTGATTTGTAGATGACGCATTTGTGAGCATGATGGCAGGGGCGTTTCAATCCTGCACCGGCCCGTTCCCGAGGCTTGAATCGGGAATCCAGCATTGCAGCGTGTGATTGACAACAATGGATTCCCATCCCACGCCTTCGCGGGAATGACGAGAAAAGGTGCTTTTCAAACTTGAATCACGATAGCGTAGTAGGAACGCCGAAAAAGATGCTTTCTTTCTCAATCACAGGCGATGATTAAGCAGCGCTTTGAGACTTTAGATATTCGTCATAGCTACCGGGGTAATCGGTGATGCTATCAGCCTTTATTTCTATGATACGGGTCGCTACCGTGGAAATTAGCTCCCGGTCATGGCTGACAAAGATCAGCGTGCCCGGGTAATTTTCTAGTGCGGTATTGAGTGATTCAATAAACTCCATATCCATATGGTTGGTGGGCTCATCCAGTAACATCACATTGGGGTTCTTAAACATGAATTTGCCAAACAGCATGCGTCCCTGTTCGCCGCCAGAGAGTGCTTTGACCGATTTCTTAATATCATTCTGTGAGAAGAGCATGCGGCCTAAATTGCCGCGAATCTCCTGCTCGCCGTGCTCCTCTTTTTTCCATTGCGCCATCCAATCGTATAGCGATAGATCCTCTGCAAAGTCGGCGGTATGATCCTGTGCATAGTAACCTATACTGACATTTTCTGACCATTTTATTTCACCGGACGTTGCTTCCAGATCACCAGCTAAACAGCGCAGCAGGGTAGTTTTACCAATGCCATTGGCGCCAATAATGGCAATGTGTTCGCCAACAGGTACAGTGAAGTCAAACTTCTTAAACAGCAGTTGGTCATCAAAGCCTTTGCTTAGCTCTTCGACGCGTAGTGATACACGGAAAAGTTTTTTATCCTGGTTAAAACGCATAAAGGGAGAAATACGACTGGAAGGTTTTACTTCATCAAGCTTTATTTTTTCCAGTTTTTTGGCGCGTGATTGAGCCTGGGTGGCCTTGGAGGCATTGGCTGAGAAACGGCGAACGAAGGCTTGGAGTTCCTGTATCTCTTCTGTTTTCTTGGCATTCTTCGTTAGTAGTTGCTGCTGAACCAGAGCTGCAGCTTCCATGTAATCATCGTAGCTTCCGGGGTAAACACGCAGTTCACCGTAATCAAGATCAGCCATGTGATCGCAAACACTGTTGAGGAAATGGCGATCATGCGAAATGATGATCATCGTGATGGTGCTCTTGAGGCCGTTTATGACCCCTTCAAGCCAGCGAATAGCATTAAGATCCAAGTTGTTGGTAGGCTCATCGAGCAGAATAATTTCAGGATCGCCAAATAATGCTTGGGCTAAGAGTACACGCAGCTTTAAGCCCGGAGCAATGGACTTCATGAGATTATAGTGATCGGCGACGGGGATACCCATGCTGATTAGTAGGTCGCCTGCATTCGGTTCTGCGCTGTAGCCATCCATATCGGCAAATTCGCTTTCCAGATCGCCAGCACGCATGCCATCTTCTTCACTCAGTTCTTCCTGAGCATAGAGTTGATCGCGCTCATCTTTGATCTGCCAGAGCCTGTCATGCCCCATCATCACTGTATCAATGACGCTAAATTCTTCAAATGCGAAATGATCCTGCCGTAATTTACCCAGCCGCTCATGCAGGTCGATGCTGACAGTTCCTGCAGTAGGAATGAGATCGCCGCCGAGTATTTTCATCAATGTGGATTTACCACATCCATTGGCGCCAATTAGGCCATAACGATTTCCATCACCAAATTTAGTGGTGATGTTTTCAAAGAGGGGTTTATCCCCGAATTGCATGGTAATACCGGATGTAGAGATCAAGGCGTAGTTCCGTTGTAACAAAGATTAACCACGCGCGCACATCTGTGGCCATGATTTTAAGTAAGTGAGGCGCAGGATATTGTTGTTCATCAGATATACAAGTGCTGATCTTGTCCTGATCCAATCGTAAGCATTTCTGAGCCTTGTTTGTTAGGGCTAGCGCAGCTTTCTGTTGAACCTTTTGGCATGCTTCATCAGCTATAAAAAAACAGTGATGCTCTAGGTTAGCTCACAACTGCAAGATGCCTACTCATCTTGCGATGAGCAGATTATTATGGGCGTCAACTATTTGGCCAAAGATTTGGCATCCTTCATTTTCTGATTTACACATGAAGGCTTTCCACGTAAGATAGAAAAGGCTTCGCCAAATAGTTGATCCCCTCACCCCTCTTCCTCCGGGAGAGGGGTGAGGGGATCAATAAAAAACGCCCCTGATCATCCGGCTTACGGAAGCTAAATAGGCATCTTCTAGTTGTGAAGAGCGTCAGCTATTTTTTATGGCTGGCGAAAGAAACCAAGCTTTTGTTGTCTTTTTGATGCGTTAGGAGACGATGGGTAATAGGCCATCCAATGGCTGCTATTGTGCTCGCTTATGCCGTGGGCTTGCCATTCTCGGGTAGT
>JAUZRH010000297.1 GCA_030950555.1 Mariprofundus sp.
AGAGTTACTACTAAAGGCAGTAGGCTATCGCGCCCATTCAGGGCTTGCTTATGCGCTTGATTTGGCGCCTTGAATCCAACAACTATCCTGCGCATAACCTGGATACTTTATTCTTTCCGTGGCCCTTACTAGGCGCTCACCAAGGGGATCGTTAGTTTTGCTTCTAAGCCGTGTGGGTCACGGTTATGTAGTTTTACTTTTCCAGAGTGGGCTTCGCATAGCTCTTTAACGATGGCTAAGCCCAAACCATGACCTCCATATTCACGACTGCGTGCTTTATCCACCCGATAGAACCGTTCCGTCACCCGTTTGAGGTGTTTTTTCGGGATTCCTGGCCCATTATCAGATATAATCAACTTCGCAACGCCCTTCTCCTGCTGCAGCGACAAGGACACCTCGCCTCCGATAGGCGCATACTGCATGGCATTCTCCAGCAGATTACGCACCACGCGCTCAAGACTGTCCATATCCATGCATAGCTCGGGCAAGCTCTTTTCTATATCACACTGCAGGTGAATCTGCTTCTCTTGAACAACAACATTGAGCATATCAACGACCTGATAAATCACATCATCTGCCACACAACGAGCCTGTGGATCAAGACCGGCAAATTCGATTTGATCGAGTGTCAACATGCATTCGAGCAGGTGATTCACATGTTTAGACTCATCAGCAATCACTTGAATCGCTTCGTCGCGAAACGCCTTGTCATCGCCAAAACGCTGCAAGCTACGTGCATAACCAAGAAGTGATGTTAGTGGTGTTTTTAGATCATGCATCAAATTAGCCATAAAAGTACGGCGCTGAACCTCCAACTGATGCTTCTCGGTAATATCCAAACAGAGCATCATCAGATCATTCTCACCCAAACGAGCCAACCTTGGCATCAGCACACGCCCACCCACCTGCATATCGTAAAGAGAGTCACCACAGGCTAGGTTATTAAATACATAGTTAAATCGTTCCTGCCAATCACTGTCCCGATAAAAACTAATAATTGGCTGAGGCAGCTCTTCAGCTTTGATACCAAACAGTGCCAGAGCCCGTTTATTTGCCGTCAGCACATACCCTCGATTGTCCATTCGCAGCATCACCTGATCAATCGCACTCATCAGCATATCAAGGTGTTGCTCTGACAACTGACCACTTTGATCCGCATCATACTGCAAACGCTGCACTTTAGATCGATAATTATTGATCTGACTACGCATTTTAAAGGCTGAAAAAAACCATAATAACAGCACCAATAACAGCAGTGGCCATAAAACAGTATTAGATAACACGATCACGCTCCAGCTTAATCAATCGGCGCAACAAATCGATAACCCATGCTACGCACTGTTTCTACACACTTTTTTCGGTGCAGTCCCTTAAGCGCTTTACGCAAGCGTTTGACCGTCACATCGACCGTGCGTGGCTCAACATAGACATCATCACCCCACACATGATCCAGCAGATAATCGCGACTACGCGTTTTACCTGGTTTTTTCATCAATATCTGCAGTAATTTATACTCCATAGGGCGCAAATTAACACGCACATTACCTTCAAAAACGACAGGCACATCTGGATCAAGTTGTATACCATGCTCAACCGCCACCCCCGTTTCAACCATACGACTACGGCGTAACAGTGCCTTGGCACGCGCCACCAGCTCATCCGGTTCAAAGGGTTTAGGCAGATAGTCATCAGCACCATCATTCAAGCCCTGAACGCGCTCCGACGCCATGCCCAATGCTGTCACCATTAACACAGGGGTATGCGCTCGCTCGTCCGAATTTTTCAACCAGCGCAGAATCTTCATACCACTCGTACCCGGCAACATACGATCCAGCACCACCAACCGCCATTTTCCCTCGCGCAGGCATATCAAAGCCGCATTACCATCAGCACAATGGTGCGTCGTGAAACCTGCCGCTCTCAAATTCAGGCTAATCAATCGCGCTATCGCATCCTCATCTTCAACAATCAGGATGTCTGCGCCACTCTCTTTAGTTACATCATCACTCTTCATCAGGTCATGATACTGTAATTTGCCAGAGGCAAGCTCAAGCATCAAGCGCTCCTGACGGACAAATGATGGGCAACCGCCACGTATTCTGTCTCTAATTTTAGCGACATCCGTGACAGTAGGCGAAACATAAAGCGCAACAACTGATTACCAAGCACCGGATCCTCTAAAGTAATAAGATTAAAATAGTCACGATCAAGCGTCAGCAGCACCGCATCCGTGATCGCGACTAAACAAGCAGAGTGGGTACGCTTCTCATCGAGAAAGGAGAACAGACCAAAAGTATCACCAGCCCCTAGCTCGATATAATTTTTATTCAACAGGGTCGATACCGAAATACAACCTGTTATAACCAGCCGCACCATCTGATCTGATCTTTCTCCAGCTTGATAGAGCAGATCATCTGCCGAAACCACTACCACATTAAAACAGGAGAAGAGCATCATACTCTCCTGACTACTAAGCGCTTCACATACATCAAGCGCTCGAAAAAGCTGATAGGTTGAGCTACTTTCCAGCGTTGCCTCGTAGGCGTACATTAAATTATCACGACTTTGCATGCATCACTCCTTATCTGTTGGTTAGTAAATTAGTAGCAAATATATAGGCCTAAAAAGTCACGCTCATGACAAAGGGCATGAAGAACCCTTCATGTCATATTCTTGTCACATTCACCGACTAACGTCCGCCCCGACCCGAAAGGGACCCTCTTAGCAACACAAAAAAAGGAGATACAATTGAAAGCAACTATTAAAGCAATTTCTGTTCTCGCTATGTTTGCATTTACAGCACCAGCCTTCGCTGGCGGCGTAAATGTTTATGACGACGGCGAAAGTAAATTGAAGCTGGGCGCAAAAGTTTTCATCGATGCAACATCTAAAA
>JAUZRH010000298.1 GCA_030950555.1 Mariprofundus sp.
AGCTCCCAACTTCGGCTTCCCTTTCAAGACGGGACATCTGCAATGACAAAGATTACGAGATGCTTTCGGTTATAGTATTTTTTATTCCACAAGCTGTTTGACCTCAATCCCCATAGTCTCCCGACCTAAGGGCCGCGGAAAGAATAAATCATCCACGTGCTGGTCTATAACCGCATTCTGCGTTGCCACAGAGTGACTACGAAAGGCAGTAGGCTATCGCGCCCATTCAGGGCTTGCTTATGCGCTTGATTTGGCGCCTTGAATCCAACGACTATCCTGCGCATAATCTGGATACTTTATTCTTTCCGTGGCCCTTATACCTCATGACTTGGAACTGGCAAAAAAAGAGGGCCAAAGTTCAGCTATGACGTCGCCCCATTAAAGGCACAGGATGACCTGTTTCTGCTTGAAGCAGGCAAGCTGCTGGGCGCATTTTTACATTTTTATGGACAGGATAAAGTAGAACTGACCATAGAGTTGATGATTCATGAAACATTAAAAAGCCCTGAGATTGAAGGTAAAATGCTCAATCGTGATAGCCTGCAATCATCCATTCGCAGACATTTTGGTCTAGCAACTGAAAAACAGCGTGTACCACCAGCCGAGCAGGGCATGGCTGATATGGTGCTTGATTTATACCATCACTTTGATCTACCGCTTCATCATCACACGATGTTTCAATGGCACGAAAAGCTGATGATGGGCCGTAGAGATTTACATGATATCGGATGCTATCGCACAGGTGATGAACCGATGCAGGTGGTTTCAGGTTAGGGCCTCGGAAAGAATAAATCATCCAATTCTGCTGGTCTATGAGTCCGCATTCTGCGTTGCCACAGAGTTACTACTAAAGGCAGCAGGCTATCGCGCCCATTCAGGGCTTGCTTATGCGCTTGACTTGGCGCCTTGAATCCAACAACTATCCTGCGCATAATCTGGATACTTTATTCTTTCCGCGGCCCTAAAGCATCAACTATTTTTTATAGTTGCTGAAGGATGCCCTTGAATTACTATAGACCCTTCATTTAAGCCTGATATGCACGCGAAGTGGGATTCGTCACCCATCTACCCAGAGGTTTGCAAGCGGTTCGTAGGCATCCTGCATTTTCAAACAGCGCATCTGTACTTGCCTTCAGATCATCGCAAAAGCAGCCTATCGGCATGCATGCACAACACTATGATAGTAATGAGATTGAAAAATTTGAAGCGATGGCAGAAGAATGGTGGGATCCGCAAGGAAAGTTTAAGCCCCTGCACCGTATCAACCCGCTGCGGCTGGACTATATCAATAGGGCACAAGCTCTATCAGGCAGCACCATCCTCGATGTAGGCTGTGGTGGCGGCTTACTCGCTGAAAACATGGCCGCCCGCGGTGCTCATGTCACCGGTATTGATCGCTCACCCAAAGCACTGGCCATTGCCAAGCTGCACGCAGAGCAATCTTCAATCGCGGTGGATTATGTGGAAAATGATGCTGAAACATGGGCTAAAACCCATGCTGAAAGCTATGATATTGTCACCTGTCTGGAAGTATTAGAACATGTACCTGATGTACCTGGCACCATTGCGGCTTGTGCTGCTATGATCAAACCCGGCGGCCTGTTTTTCTTTGCCACAATGAACCGTACACCTACGGCTTATCTAAAAGCTATTTTAGGCGCTGAATATATCCTCGGCTGGCTGCCTAAAGGTACGCATGAGTATGCCAAATTTATCAAACCCTCAGAGATGAATAGCGCCCTACGAGATGCCAAACTGGAGATAAAGGAGCTACGCGGCATGAGTTACGCCATCTTATCCGACCATTTTTCCCTCTCCAATGACCTCTCCGTCAACTATCTTGGTTTTGCAGCCAAGCCCGTCTAAGCCCTACCACTGATGCCGCGCCACTTAAAACGCTCACTGCTTGATCGATTCATGGCACTATCTGTAGCCTTGTTTGTAAACGCGGCTGTTGTAGCGGCTGAACCGGTAAACATTGAAGCGGATCAAGTGACCCACGCAGAGAACGGTATTGTCATCGCGACAGGTCACGTGGTCATTCAACGCATCTCTGAGACACTCATTGCTGACAAAGTCATCTATCGCACCAAACAGCACATCCTCCAAGCCACTGGCCACGTAAGCATTCGATCAGCCAGAGCCACCATTAACGCCACGTCAGCAGAGTTACAAACTGAGAGTAAAACGGGCCGAATGGAGCATGCCACTATCACGCTTGCAGGCGGAGAGCGGCTCCAAGCGGTGCATCTTAAACGCATCGATGACCAGCGCTTTGAAGCCGAGCAGATTATCTACTCATCCTGTCCAATTGATGAGGAGTCATGGCGAATCGCGGCCTCTCATGCGCTACTTGATCAGGAGAAAGGCAGCCTCTCGACTCGCAATGTGCGTTTTGAACTATGGCAGGTGCCGGTGCTCTACACCCCTTGGTCGGAGCTACCACTACGCCGAAAATCAGGTTTTCTCACGCCTTATGCAGCAACAGGAAAACGTCGTGGCACTGAATTGGCCCTGCCCTATTATATGGCCCCCAGTGACAATTGGGATGCCACACTGACACCACACTCCATGAGCGCACGCGGCTTTATGGGGGAAGCAGAGCTACGACATATTTCACCCATCGGTCATGAAAAAATAGATGCGGCGGCCATCAATGATAGGGTAACAGGTCGATTGCGTGGTCGCTTACAAAGTGATATCGCCTGGCAATTACCTGCTGCGGCCAAACTAAGTATCAATGCTGATCACATTAGTGATCGCGATTATCTGGCTGACTATGGTAATCATATAAATAGTAGTTCTCGTTATCTACAGAGTAATGCTACCCTTTCCCAACACCTACAATGGGGTAAAAGCCAGACCGATTGGTTCTTGCAAGCAGAGCACCAGCAAGACCTGTTAGGTGCCAGCAATAGCAGTACGCTGCAAATATTACCTCGACTACAGAGTAGCAGCCAATGGCAACCCCACGCCAACTTCATCGCCCATTTTGACCAACAGACTACACGCTTTAATCGACGTCAGGGAGTCAATGGTTACCGCATGGATCTCCACCCCTTTATTGAACTGCCATGGGAATCCACTTCCGGGGCTATCAACGCCACCTTCAACAGTGGCCTACACCATACGCGTTACTGGCTGCAACAGAGTCCCTTAACAAATAGACAGCCAACTCGAACCACCGCGGAAGCCAGCCTAGAAGTGCGTTCCGATTTTGAAAAAATTAGTGCGCAACAGGGCTGGCGTCATGTGATATCACCCATTATCCGCTATGACTTTGTCCAAGCACCTGATCAAACGAACTTACCCCTATTTGATTCGCTGTTCACCCTCATGCGTTGGAACAACCTGCTGTCTGGCAACCGCTACGCTGGACTCGACCGCATAGAAAAAAGCAATCGCTTTAGTTTGATCTTAGAGACCCGCCTACAGAAGAAACAGAATGATAAGGCTGTAGCTAGTGATATCCTGATCGTTCGTCTGGGTGAATCGTATGACCTTCTGCGCCAATCAATCGACCCAAGCTTACAAACAGCCCCCAACCGTCCCTTTTCCAATGTCCTGGGTGAAATTATCTGGCAACCAATCACAGCTGTCACGCTTTACAGTAGCGGCCAATACAATCCATCTGGTCACTACTGGTCATCACTAAACAGCCATATCCGTCTAACCTCCCCTGCCGGCAATAGCCTCTATGCCGGTTTTAACCAAACCAATGCCCGCTACACGACGCCAAGCCGCTTATTTAATCTACAGAGCACCATCAAGCTCACCCACCGCTGGCTAGTCACGGCTAACTGGCAATACGATGGGATACTAAAATTATCTCAACGAGCGTCATTAGGAGTACACTATCAGCACCCTTGCTGGAACGCTGGCATTGATGCCTACCGTAGCAATCGGCGCTCCGGAACCACCACAGCATCAGATTTTGGCTTCAGCTTATTGCTTGAATTCAAAGGGCTGGGTAGCGTCGGTTCATAATTTTACAAATTTATCATTTAAGGATAGCAGAAAAGAGTGTCGTTTTGATGGCCGGCGTAAAAAAATCATGCCGGTTGCACACGGACTTAGCCACTTCTTTTATACTATAATAGACGTTGGACAACTCACTCTGCCACCCTTGTATCATTCCCGTTTCACCTTACTGGAGGCTTCATGTACATTCTCACCCTGTTAGCAGGCTTGCTACTGTTTATTTCACCGGCAGCGGCTGAAGATTTCGATTCTATTGCTGCTATCGTCAATGATGAGGCGATCACCTGCTCGGAGGTCGAACAGGATAGCAAAGCACTACTACTGCAACTGCGCCAAAGCGGTTCCACTTTTTTACCTCCCATGGCTGAGTTAGGACAACGATCACTGGATAGCCGTATTATCAAGCGTCTGCAACAACAAAAAGCACATACATTGGCACTCACGATCAGCGATGAAGAGCTGGACAGTGCTATTAAAAATATCGCTTCCAGCAACCATCTACTGCTTGATCAGCTGAAAGAGGCATTAAAACAGCAAGGCATGGACTATCAACAGTATAGGGATAATCTGCGCGAACAAATGCTGTCAAATAAGCTGATCAATATCGCTGTGCGCAGCAAAATCAAGGTCAGTGAAGAGGCCATCCAAGAGTATTACCGTAAGTATCTGGCCATACCAAAGCCGCGTAGAGAAGTGCAAATTGCCGAAATATTTCTATCACTCCCAGATGAACCAACACCTGAACAACTAACCAAAGTTAGAACAAAAGCCCTCTCTATTCATCAACAACTGCTAGATGGCAAAGATTTTTCTCAGATGGTCGCTATCTACTCGGAAGCACCCGACAGGCAAGCAAAGGGCGTCATGGGCTGGTTTATGCAAGGCGGCATAGCACAACGTTTCACTGCCGTATTAGAGATGGATATTGGTAAAATATCCGACCCTATCCGCTCACCATCCGGCTTTCATATCATCAAGGCTGTCGCTGAACGCTGGAAAGCACCACAACAAAGCGGCAACAGTTACGATGAAATACACGCCCGTCATATTCTATTAAAGCTACCCTCTTTTGCCGACAATGCCAGCAAAGCTAAAATACGCCAACGAGCGGAATCTCTAGCCCATGATCTACAGCATACCAGTGATGAACAATTTGCTTCACGGGCCAAAGAGGAGTCACAGGGGCCTAGTGCAAAAGTAGGTGGTGATCTCGGCTGGTTTAAAAAAGGAGCCATGGTACCGGCATTTGAAAGTGCCGCCTTTGCGCTCAAACCCGGCGCAACCAGTGCTGTTGTTGAAAGTCCCTTTGGCTATCATATCATCTACCTAGTAGCCAGACGTCATATTGATCCCAACTCCCTTGAAGCCAACCGTGATCAGATCCAGCAGATCCTCAGCAATATTGAAACTCAGGAACAGCTGCCTCGCTGGATTGCATCACTCCGGGCTACTGCCACGATTGACAAACGAAGCTGCCACACGGCTATCGCTCCCACACCAGCACTACCCATGAGCATCGATGACAGTGATAGCGCCATTGAAAAACGCACTAACAACGCACTTCAAACCACACTAAATAGTTGGAAAACAGCATGGGAGAAGCAGGATATCGCCCTTTATCTATCCCACTATTCAACCCACTTTGAGCCAGGCAAGGCGTTTACCGACGTCGCGGCATGGCGTAAGGCTCGTAACAAGCGCATCCACAGCAGACATAACATTCACATTACCCTGACCGATATCAACGTCACCCGCTTGGATCTATCACATGCACGTGTTGAATTCACCCAACACTTTCAAGCCGGCAAAATCCACAGCGAGGATCTCAAGCTGTTTTTGATGACTAAGGAGGGGGATCAGTGGAAAATCACCCGTGAAATGGCCGCGGTTCCAGCCCAATGAAACCCTTACTCATCACTTTAGGAGAACCAGCTGGTATTGGTAGTGACTGCATTATCAGAGCCTGGCAGCAATCACCCTTACTGTTTAAACACTGTATTATTGTCGCGCCGGCCATTTGGCTAACGCAACGAGCCACACTCATGGGCATGGAGATCAGTATTGAAGAACACTCTGAGCTGCAGCACATGGATGCTAGCAAGCAACACAGCCTGCACTGCTGGAACCCATTAGCAGCAACCATCGCCGTCACACCTGTAACACCGGGCTCTCCTAGCGCGATAACGGCAGCAGCTGTTGTCGCTTGCATAGAAGTGGCAGCTTTAGCTTGCTTGGATGGATCCGCAGCAGCCATTATTACAGGCCCGATTGAAAAAGCCGTACTGCGCAGATCTGGTTTCAACTTCCCTGGCCACACCGAGTTTTTGGCCTATTTAGCCAGAGCTCGCGTGGATTTAGCCTGTGATCAAATGGATCATGTCATGATGCTGGCCAGCAAACAGCTGCGTGTAGCACTACTCACCACCCATATTGCCATGAGTGATGTCGCTGCATCGCTATCCCAAGAGGCTACCCTGCACTGTTTACACATTGTCGATCATGATCTCCGTCATCGTTTTGGCATCAAAAAACCAAGCATTGGCTTTTGCGGACTCAACCCACACGCTGGCGAACAGGGTCACTTTGGTCGCGAAGAGATTGAAATCCTCTCTCCTGCCATATCATTAGCCAGAGAACAGGGCATTCTAGTCACATCGCCTTTGCCGGCCGACACCCTATTTTCAGGCCCCATGCGCGAACAATTTGATGCCATCATCTGCTGCTACCATGATCAGGCACTCATTCCAATAAAGGCCCTCAGTTTCGGTGATGCTGTCAACATCACACTTGGCTTGCCATTTATTCGTACCAGCGTTGATCACGGCACCGCCCTGGACCGCGTCGGCTTAGATACAGTTTCCTGCAGCAGCATGCTAGCAGCTATTGAGATGGCCAGAACAATGGCAGAAATTAAAATTCAGGAGAGAAACAGCTCTGACTCCCACTGATTCTATAGCCATGCTATTTAGACAGGAATATTCAACTCGATGTTCCAGTTTTTATATGTTTGAAGTATCATCACTTTAGAGTCTTTCACCGCAGAAGAAAGACAGGGGATAGAATACGCTGTTAGTTGAACATGTTTATTTATGAGCCAATTGCAAAACTCTGGGTGGATGAGCGGCAATCCCACTTTGAGTCCATTTTTGAGGTGGAATGAGGTGCATGGTGGTTCCATGGAGCAAACAACAGCGCGGAAATGGGCCAAAGTGGGGCCGCCGATCGCCGCTC
>JAUZRH010000299.1 GCA_030950555.1 Mariprofundus sp.
AAAAGGTGCGCAGGATAGAAGTTTGGATTCAAGGCGCAGAAACAGGCGCATAGCTGGGCCTATGTAACTGTTTCTGCAACGTAGAAGGCGAGCTTATAGACCAGTAGAATTGGATGTTTTATTATTTCCGCGGCCCTTAAGCCCAGTACCGTGGGATACTTCAATCTTTCGTAATCAAGGCCATAAATGCTTGGCGGGAAATCTCCCGACCCCCTAAACTAAACAGATGTTCGGTATGAAACTGACAGTCGATCAATTTACAGTTCATCAAACGGGCATAATCAACCAATTGAGCCACGGCCATTTTTGAGGCATCTCTTTTTCTACTGAACATCGATTCAGCAAAAAACAACTGCTTATGCAGCACGCCATACAGGCCGCCAATCAGCAGATCACCTTCCCATACTTCAAACGAGTGCGCAAAACCTTGTGCATGCAACAAGCTGTACGCGGTGATCATTTCAGGTAAAATCCATGTACCACCTTCATCTTTTCTAGGAATATGCGCGCATAGATCAATCACTTCAGCAAAAGATTCATTGTGGCTAAAACGATAACGTGCTTGTTTGAGACGTCGAGCTAAGCGTTTGGAACAATGGAAGTTATCCGGAAACAGAACCATACGGGGATCGGGCGACCACCATAATATCGGGTCATCTCGCCCATACCAGGGAAAAATACCTTGCGCATAAGCTGCTAGCAGCGTTGCTGGCCGCAGATCACCACCCATCGCCAGCAAGCCATCTTTATTAGCCAGTGAGGGCTCTGGAAAGGTAATCAAGCGCAATGGCGTGCCGTCCCAGGCCCGCGGGGGCAGGCTCTTCGAACCAATAACGACAAAAGATAACGCATCATTGAATCACTACACCAGCGGGAGTTTTTAACATTTGCACGCAAGACAACAGTACACGCATGAAAAAGCTTAAATTTTTTGTTGATTGGGCAGTTGATGGTGGCGGTGGCGCCAGCGTTTAAGCACCATCATCCGCCAAGCCATACGCATACTTATATACCCTAAAATAGCACTTATTACTCCCATCATCAGACAGCCAAGCAAAAAAGGCTGCCAAGCCGATGCAAGACCCGATTGTAGCCATTCAACCGACAGTGATTCAAAGCTAAAATTCCCTTTAGGTATATCCATCATCCATGCCCCAAATAGATAGGCAACATAAAAAATAGGCGGCATCGTAAGCGGGTTGGTAAGCCAAACCATCGCCACTGAAATAGGCAGATTACCATTAAACATAATAGCTCCACCGGCAGCCAATACCATCTGGAATGGTACGGGGATAAAGGCAAAGAAGAGTCCTACCGCAAAAGCCGTTGCCACGGAACGTCTATTGAGATGCCACAGGCAAGGTTTATGCAATAACGTGCCAAAGCAGCGCAAATACTTATGCGTGCGGATCGTCTCATGATCCGGAATAAATCGCAGTAGGGTCCTCTTCAGCATGGCTCAATCTTGCAACGAATCACGGCCATTGACAATCTTTCGTGACTTACGTCACAAATCAGACGTCTCAAAAATAGCGAAGCAGTTTTATTTGAGTATGTTGTTTTTTTAAATATCACACACTAATAAATAAATAAAACTTTTATTTCAAGTAGATAGAAATAATGCATTCATGTTTTAAATTACTCCATGCGCGGAAATAGAGGCTGCGGCTTCTCACACTGATGACCAGCCTTGAGCAGTCCCCAGCCACCTTGCGCACCAAACGAGAGCTCTCCCAGCTCAATATCTCCATGAATCTGCTTTAACATTGCTCTCATTTTACTCGGCATAAAGGGCAATAGTTGCAAGGCCACCAAGCGCAACGTCTCTACTAAGTGATACAATACGGAGTTCAAACGATCATCATCCCCCGCCTTGGCCAGCGCCCAAGGCGCACTATCTTCTACATAACGATTACCATGCCGCACAACCAAACTGATGCGTTCTAGTGCCAGATGAAACGCCGGCGTCTCCATGTGCTCTGCCACATCGCGTTGCATGGCTTGGACATCAGCAATCAAAGCGCGATCCATCTCCTGTTCTGCCCCAGCCTCACAAAGTATACCATCACGATATTTATTCAACATAGCCAGAGAGCGATTCAGTAGGTTACCTACATCATTCGCCAAATCTGTATTGTAACGCTGTTTCATCGCAGCAAAGGAAAAATCACCATCATGACCAAAAGGCACTTCACGCAGTAAAAAGTAGCGAATTACATCGGCATCATATGCTTCAAGTAGCTCTGTAGGACGAAGTGCGTTCCCCTTGGATTTACTCATCTTTTCGCCTTCTACTGTCCACCATCCATGGGCAAATATGCGCTTCGGCAGAGGCAAGTCTGCAGCCATCAACATACACGGCCAATAGATCGCATGAAAACGCAAAATATCTTTTCCTATCAGGTGAATATCCGCAGGCCAATGTTTAGGCACTGCTGGATCAGGAAAACCAAGCGCTGAGAGATAATTTGTCAGCGCGTCAATCCACACGTAGATCACATGTTTTTTATCACCCGGCACAGGCACACCCCATGAAAAGGTGGTGCGCGAGATAGACAGGTCATGCAAGCCCGACTCAATAAAACTTAATACTTCATTGCGACGTGATGCCGGGCCAATAAAATCCGGGTGCGCATGAATATGCGCGAGCAGCTGCTCCTGATAGTCACTTAGACGGAAGAAGTAAGACTCCTCCTGTACTTTTTCAACCGTGCGTTTGCAGTCAGGGCACTGTTTATCATCCCAGCATTCCGCCTCTTTAAGTTGCGTCTCTTTCCAATACGTCTCGCACGGCACACAATACCAATCTTCATAAAAATCTTTGTAGATAGCACCAGCACTCTCTAAGCGTTTCCACATCGCCTGAACGCCCTTTTGGTGCCGCTCCGAACTCGTACGAATAAAATCACTATGGCTGATCGACAACTCAGGCCATAAACTCTGATAACGCTCCACTACCTGATCAGCTAGTTCGATTGGCTTGATGCCCCGTCCTTCGGCTGCTTGCTGCACCTTCTGCCCATGTTCATCGACACCTGTTAAAAAAAACACATCGCGCCCAGCCATGCGTTGATAACGAGCCAGCACATCGGCGGCAATCGTGGTATAAATATGCCCCAAATGCGGCTCATCATTGACATAATATATCGGTGTAGTGACGTAATAACTTTCCATTCTAAATTCCCATGAGTGTAAATATAATGTTAACCCCGATTATACATAAATCGTTGTGATAATAGCGCTGATCATTTGTTTGCAAGCAATCTCAAATCAGTTGTCCCTAGCCGTGCATACGGACGACGTATAAAAGATTGCTGCGTGCAAAGAAGCAAGCTAGGCACGACACGATGAATGGTTAATCTCAGTTAGATAGCTGTGGCGGCACACTAACCACAAAGCGGCCGGATGTATCCGTTAGTGAATACTGAAGCAAACTGTATTAGTATTCAAGTTGCAGCATCGCCCCTTAAAAGAGATCATACAGCACGTTTTTTACACAGCATATTTTAACATTAGGAGTCACCATGCTAGGCAATATAAAAATCCAACAACTACTACAATTGATGATTGATCAGGATGCCTCTGACCTATACCTCATGGCTGGTACGCCGCCCGGTTATCGCATCAATGGCAATATTCGCCGTCTGGGCAACGATGATCTTAGCCCTGCGATGCTAGATAAATTGGCCAGTGACTTGATGAGTGAAAAACAAAAAGTTGATTTCGCTCGCGATATGGAGATGAATCTATCGACGGTTTTGGCCAATGTCGGTCGCTTTCGTGTTAATATCTACCGTCAACGTGGTAGTATTGGCATGGTGATTCGTCAAATCACTACCGAGATACCTAGCCTAGCTGACCTCAACTTACCTGATATTTTTAAAGATATCACGATGAGTAAACGAGGCCTGGTTCTGATGGTTGGTGCCACGGGCTCTGGTAAATCTACATCACTTGCGGCCATGATTGATCACCGCAACAGTAATCAAGCAGGACATATTATTACCGTTGAAGACCCTGTTGAGTTTATGCATAGCCATAAAAAATGTTTTGTGACCCAGCGAGAAGTTGGCTCTGATACGATTTCTTTTCATAATGCCCTGAAAAACACCCTACGTCAGGCTCCTGATGTTATTTTACTCGGCGAAATTCGCGAAAGTGAAACCATGGAACATGCTATCGCTTTCGCTGAAACAGGCCACTTGGCTATGGCAACACTACATGCCAACAACTCGAATCAGGCACTTGAGCGTATTCTTAACTTTTTCCCAGAAGAAAAGCATCAGCAGATCGGCATGAACCTCTCGATGAATCTCCGCGCCATTCTTTCACAGCGCTTGGTCAAAACAATCGATGGCAAACGGGTAGCTGTTATCGAGATTCTGATCAACACCCCGCGTATCGGCGACCTCATTCTAAATGGCGATATCGATGGTATTAAAGAAGCAATGGCAGAAGGCGAACTACAAGGCATGCAGACTTTTGACCAAGCCCTGCTCAAGCTGTGGAAAGATGGTGTTATTTCTGAAATGGAAGCACTACGCAATTCAGACTCCGCAAATAACCTGCGTCTAAAAATGAAGATGGATTCAATCTCCAGTGGTGATGGTGACAACAGCATCGAAGACCTACTCAATTCGGGCAAAGGTGATAATAATTCTGGCGGCCTCGAACTATCTGTTTAACCATATCACCTACGGCCTCGCATCTTAAACATCGCCGCAGCTACATTTTTTAGGGGCTACTTTAGTCGCGCAGCAACATCAGAGCCTTGCGGGGCTAAGGGCCGCGGAAAGAATAAATCATCCACGTGCTGGTCTATAAGTCCGCATGCTGCGTTGTCACAGAGTTAGGGTCACGGAAATAATAAAGTGTCCCAAGCTGCGTAGGATAGAAGTTCGTCTTCAAGGCGAAGGGTTTGGTGCATAAGCAAGCCCAGAAGTGGCGCGATAGGCAGGCATGTTGGGTTTAAAAAGTTCCACAGTCTTTAACGCAGAAGAGGAGCTTATAGACCAGTAGAATGGGATAGTTAATTATTTCCGCGGCCCTTACTACTAAAGGCAGTAGGCTATCGCGCCCATTCAGGACTTGCTTATGCGCTTGATTTGGCGCCTTGAATCCAACTACTATCCTGCGCACAATCTGGATACTTTATTCTTTCCGTGGCCCTTATAACCCACGAGCGACGATTGTGCTCTCCACGCTGGCGCAACTCAGGCCAAATATGACGGATGCAAAAAAAATTCAGTTATGACTGTTTTTGAACTTTAAAATCATGGTAACCAGAGCCATACAGCAGAGCGTGCCTAAAATTGAGACCACAACCATAAGCCATTGTGAAAGATGGGCGTAATATGCAACAAATATCGCAGAAGCGGCACCAAAGATCAGCCATTGTAATAGCGATAGACCAGCCACATCCCGCGTTTTATATGTCATGCGAACCTGATCCAAAAATGCAACCGTAAAAGCCATTGCTGCCAAGGACCCCATCATTTGCCAAACATCAACCACAAATATCACCTTTGTTTTTTTCAGCCACCCTACACTGTGCTAACAACACATCCAGAGTTAATTATCCATGTTACAAGTGGTGGATTAGGCAGCAACGATATGAACTAAATAATAACCATAATTAAACGATTTTGTATTTTACCGATTGAATTGTTAGTCTTGGTGACTAGGCGATCAGCCAAATCTAATCGAGAAGGTGTACCCCCATGAATGTAGATCAGCATTTGAAAGTAGCACAGTGGCACATTGAGCAAGCCCGTTTGCATGCAACAACCCAGCATAGCTGCGGCTGCCCTGTGAGTGAGCACTATCAGAAAATTATTGATGAAGTAGAAGCTGGAAAAACCATCGAAGAAGAGTTGGTTTGCTCTACCGGTAATTAAGCAACCTAGCCAAAGAAAAAGCCGCCTATCTGGGCGGCTTTTTTAGTTCTATCACGCAATTCTATTGAAAAAAAATATTCAAGCCTCTGCAAACTAAAACCACCATATTTAGACTCACAAGCTTTAGCGGTACTTCATACATGAGGCTTCCCTTTTAAGATGGAACAATAATGATTATAACAGGTTTCGCGAGGTTAAACAGAGCGTTTCATTGATGTGGATTCCCGATTCAACCCTCGGGAATGACGGGCAGGGGTCTGATTGATTCGGGCAATCTAATGAATCCTATCGCGTAGCGGGAACGCCGCCACTTGCTTCCCGTGAAGGCGGGAATCCATTGTTATCGTGACTCAAGTTTGATAAGTACCTATTTTCGTTATTTCTGATCCGCTCGCGAATGACGGACAATCTATCCTTGAATCACTATATGATTGCCGTTGTTCTACGTTTTTAACTATGTCGAGGGTAGTCTGTTTTAACGTTTTTGGTTGAGCAGCAGGTATGAACCATCCGCTTTTTCAACCAGATGAGATATACTGGTATTCGCCAGTTTATAGCGCCCTATAGGTTCTAGATTTTGCAGCATTTCAAGTAGGCGCGAGCCTGCATGATAATGACCAATGATCAATATGGTTTTGTCGGATTGTTTGGCACTTTCTTTTAACCGTTTAACAGCTTTTTGGGTCTGCAACAGGCCATCTGGATAATTGCGCGTATGGTAATTGTAGTGGGAGTCAGTATCTGGAAATGAGAACCATCGTTGCAGTTTAGTTGTGAGTTTAATCTTTTTACCACGGGCTAAGCTGTAGGATGGACTACGATATTGCTGTTTTTTCTGCCAGCAGCATTCGGCCAGTTCGGGCCATATCTCGGCAGTGATACGTCTGCTTTTCAGGTAGGGGAGAATCGTAAGCAGGGCGCGATATTTGGGGCTGACGATAACAACATCAATATGTAGTGAGTCGAGTGTGTGCATCAATTGTTGAGCCTGTTTTATACCTTTGGGTGACAGGGTTCGATCATTTTTTTGCGTATGTTTATGGGTTAGATTACCCATGCTTTCAGCGTGGCGGACAAAGTAAATTTCATTTTCGCCAGCCCAGCTACTTTGAGCAATCGCTGGGAGCAGGAGAGGAAGGGATAGTAGCAAAGAGAAAATAATTTTTACAAACATTGAGCCTCCAGTCGACAAGTCGATCAAGCATAAGCCTATAGGTCGCCATTGCAAAGGAGTTTTCACGCTTGGGGTTCAGTTATAAATGGAGTGGAGGTGCGGCTCTGCCGAGGGGCTGTCGTTGTTGATGAAGGGGGTCGTAGAGAAAACTGCTAGCCAAATAGTTTCCTGCTTGGGGTCTGTCCAGTGCACCCTATGGCGTTTTCCTGCTGGTATGCGTAGGTAATTTCCTGCCTCTAATGAGCCAATTGCAAAACTCGTGAGCGGCGATCGGCGGCCCCACTTTGGCCCATTTCCGCGCTGTTGTTTGCTCCATGGAACCACCATGCACCTCATTCCACCTCAAAAATGGACTCAAAGTGGGATTGCCGCTCATCCA
>JAUZRH010000003.1 GCA_030950555.1 Mariprofundus sp.
TCAAGGCGCCAAATCAAGCGCATAAGCAAGCCCTGAATGGGCGCGATAGCCTACTGCCTTTAGTAGTAACTCTGTGGCAACGCAGAATGCGGACTTATAGACCAGCACGTGGATGATTTATTCTTTCCGCGGCCCTTAGGCCCGTCATTCCCGTGGAGAACCTGCCCCCAGGAAGGCGTGGGGCGGGAATCCATAGGTTCTAAGCTCAGTGATAGTGACGAAAGAATTTAACAGTAATTTGCGACAGAGCCTTTTACGGGGCGGTTAAAACCTGTTGCCACTGTTTTAATTTGTTATTAAAAGAGATAGCTGCATGGGCAGGACTGGTTGAAGGCAGCTGATAGCACGATAGTTTAGCATACTTATCCGGCAGCTGCCTGATGACCTGTTTGCGATATAGGTCGGCACTTTTTTGTCCATTAAAGCAGACGGTTCGAATATTTGGATGAGTGTGAAAGAATGCTTCAAAATTATTAGCAACAACTGAACTGTGCTGAATATCCGAATCCAAGCTGCCCGGTCTGATGCAGCGCTGGACCACATCCCAAAGTGCAATACCATTACTCTGCAGCGCTGCGAGTCGCTGTGGATACGTTAGTTTTCCACTGAAAGCGAATAACTCAGCCATAATTGGCCAAAATGCATTGCGAGGGTGAGCGTAATATTGCTGCTCATCCAGTGATTTTCGGCCAGGCATGGAACCCAGAATTACCACTTTTGCATCTGCTGCCGCTGAATAGGGGAACCCTTGCTCAATCATAGCGCAAGCGTTGCAGCATCGCGCTGATTCAGCAAGAAAAAAATTAAGACCTGCGATCATCCAGATGAAGTTTCAAAATCAGGCTGGATAACCCCCGCTAATGCAGAGCTGCACTATTGGTTTTTTATGAGGTTTGCTTCGAGAAGGTCGATAGAGATAGGTTCGCTGAAGAGGTAGCCTTGGAAGTGGGTGCAATGGTTCTTTAGGAGTAGTTGCAGCTGGGCATCGGTCTCTACCCCTTCAGCAATCACATTAATGCCTAAACTGTGGGCCATGGCAATGATGGTGTTAACAATGGCTTTATCATCCTTGTTGATATTGATGTCATGAACGAAGGATCGATCAATTTTAAGCTGATCCAGTGGCAAGCTCTTGAGATATTGAAGTGATGAATAGCCTGTGCCAAAATCATCGAGTGAGAACTGTATGCCGATATCATTTAAAGCCTTCATCGTCGTGATGGTTTCCTCGATATTGGTAATCAGGATGCTTTCAGTCATCTCTAGTTTCAATTTCATCGGGTTAATGTCATGCAATTTAATGGCCGCAACAACATCAGCGGCAAAATCGCCGTGGTGAAACTGCTTGGCGCTGACGTTTAGAGCTAGAACCAGCTCTCTGGTTAAAGGATTACCTTCCCATTTTTTGATTTGCGCACAAGCACTGTTCAACACCCAGAGACCAATAGGTAAAATCAGACCACTTTCTTCAGCTAACGGGATAAATTGTGCGGGATGAATTAAGCCATGTTCCGGATGCTCCCAGCGGATTAATGCTTCAGCACCGATCGGGTTGCGCGAGCTGTCAACCTGGATTTGAAAATCGAGTTGAAATTGATTGCTCTCCAAGGCTAAACGCAGTTCATCTTCCATGCTGGCCCGCTCATTGACAAGCTGCTGCATTTTGGGATCAAAAAATATAAAGGCATTGCGACCACTCTTTTTGCTCTGATACATAGCAATATCGGCTTGCTTGAAGAGTTCATCTAGTGCGATATCGTTACGTTTGAACAGAGTAATGCCGATACTTGGTGTGCTGATATATTCAATAGAACCAAGATGGTAGGGCTGGCCGAGCGCCTCTAGAATTTTTTCGGCAATGACTTCGCTCTGTTCGGCAGTTTTCTGTTTTTCGGTACTGAGTTTTTTGAGTAATACAACAAATTCATCGCCACCCAGACGGGCAACGGTATCACCTTCGCGGACGCTGAGCTGCAGACGTTTTGCTACCTGCTGTAATAATAGGTCACCCATATTGTGTCCAAGGGTGTCATTGAGTCGCTTAAAATTATCCAAATCGATAAAAAATAATGCACCATACTGGTTACTGCGATCTGAGGAGATCAAGGCTTGTTCAAGACGATCATAGAGGAGACGCCGATTAGGCAACTTTGTGAGCGTGTCGTAGAAGGCTAGATGCTCTATCTCCTTTTCGGCAGCTTTGCGCTCGGTAATGTCCATATAGGAACGGACGTAGTGAGTGATGATGTTATGGCTGTCTTTTACGGCTGAAATACTCAGCCATTGCGGATATATTTCACCATTTTTCCGTTTTCCTTGGACCTCTCCCTGCCAGCCACCATGGTTCGTAATGGCGCTTAATGCTTCACTACATAATTCGTCAGGGCTGAGCAGAGATGCGGATTTTCCGAGTATTTCCTCTGCTCTATAGCCGTTACTCTTAGAAAAGGCTTGATTGGTGCGCAGGATGACGCCGCTACCATCTGTAATGATCATGCTCTCTTGCGACTCAAAGGCCGTAGCGGCGATGTTGCGTTCATTCTCCTGTTGTTTGCGTAGACTGATATCGCGAGCTATGCCAATAAAATGACGCTGATGATTGATCATGACTTCACTGATCGTCAGTTCTAAGGGAAATGGGCGGCCACTCTTGTGACGAGCAGCTACTTCAATGCGCCCATCTTTGAAGCGTCTATTTTCGGGTGAATAGCTGCTTAGGTAACTATTATGCTGACTGCGGTGGGGCTCGGGCATCAGTAATGCGACATTTTTTCCGATCACCTCATTCTCTAGGTAGCCAAAGGTTTGGCAGGCAGCAGGATTAAATGACTCGATGATGCCATCGGCCGTGATGGTAATAATACATTCAGCGACATTCTCTATAATGGCGGAAAGTTTATTGCGTTCCGAAATCACTTGCAGCTCGATCTCTTTGCGTGCGCTAATATCAACGGCTAAAGAGATGCCGTTCAAACTAGGGCCATCTAAGGTGGTGGAGCCGATCAGAACGGGGATTCGACCACCATTTTTTCGGATTAACTCCTTTTCGACAGGGGTCGTGGTGCCATTGCTTAGAAGCTCCTGAAAGGCGTGTGCATCTTGCTTGCGATATTCAGTGGGTGTCAGTTTATCCCAGTGGATTAAACCAGCGAGCAGCTCCTCTCTTGAAAATCCCAACATATCAAGGAAGATGTCGTTGGCATCGGTAATCTCACCACGCTCATTCCAGAAGAGGTGGCCTACCAGATTGGATTCAAAGGCTGCTTTGAATTTAGATTCACTTGCCTGTAGCGCATGATAGAGGGCGCTAAAACCTTTTAAATTAATATTTTCTTTCTGTAGTGCGTAATGGGAGAGCCAGTGTTCGATCTTATGTGTTAGCATGAAACGGGTGACTGGTTTTTCCAGAAAGGCCACGGCACCCTCGTTTAAAGCTGCGATAATACTCTCTCTATCGGGCATGCCGGAAACCATGATGGTAGGGCAGAGGGGGAAATGATGCTGAATATAGCGTAAAACATCTAGGCCACTCTTACCGTTGAGATCAATATCTAAGAGAGCCAACTGAATGGTGTGATCCATGAGCGTTACAGCTGTGGCGTAGTCTGCGGCATCCACCACCACATAGCCGGAAGCTTCAAGCAGCGCTCGGAAAATTTTTCGCAATTGATGGTCATCGTCAATAATTAAAATTCGTGCATGAGGTGTGCTGCTGTTCAAGATCCCTTCTCCCATTAGTAGTCTCTGTTTGTAGTTGATCCTGATTGATTATGCAAACATTTTATTATTATGGGTAATATAAATAGGGTCAGAAATCGGGTCAGGGCTTGTTTCGCGCATCTTCCATTTGTAGATATATAGTGATTCAAGTTTGAAGATATCTTTTCGCGGGGGCAGATTCTCCACGGGAATGAGGGGCAATCCATACTTGAATCACTATAGTGCTTGCTAAGCCGTATTCGCCACTTACACTGGCATTGATTTTTTCATTCGTGTGCGCAATTCTCTTATGTAATCTATTTATGATGCATAGATATTATCTGAATTGAAAGTGGTTACGATTGTTTGGATCCGAATCTGTGGATTTGAGTTTAGATATTTTGAGGATAGTTAATTATGAATATTAATGTTGGAAATCTTTCTTTTCATACCAGTGATGATGAGTTGCGTGAGCTTTTCTCCGAGTTTGGCACGATCACGAGTGCAAAAGTGGCCATAGATAGCGGAACCAATCGCAGTCGCGGCTTTGGATTTGTAGAAATGCCTGATGACCGTGAAGCAAAAGCGGCTATTTCAGCACTGAATGGTGTTGAAATTAATGGTCGCAAGGTGCGGGTGAACGAGGCCTAAGGGCTGTCCGAGAATGGATGCCGTAGCGAGGATGCATGAAGCCACAGTAAGCTATTGATAGACGACGTGAGCTTGGGTTGAGGCTGGACAACAATGATGACAATAGTTTACGCCATGGTGGATATGCGCGAAACAAGCTCTGGCGCTTATGTTGCTAAAGCGACTTTAGTCGCGCTGCAACATCAAGGTCTTGCGGGACTAAAGTCCCACAACATCAAGGTCTTGCGGGACTAAAGTCCCACAACATCAAGGTCTTGCGGGACTAAAGTCCCACAACATCAAGGTCTTGCGGGACTAAAGTCCC
>JAUZRH010000030.1 GCA_030950555.1 Mariprofundus sp.
CACTCTTTGTATGTGCGTGCTTCAAAATAGGCGGTGTATTTAGCCTTGCTGCTTGCGTGCTTTCAGCTATGTGACCAAAGTTGCACCCACAAAGGTATTGCTCACGTCACAGTGCATTTGCACCCTCACCCCAACCCTCTCCCTCCGGGAGAGGGTTGGGGTGAGGGAATCGACTATTTGGCGAAGCCTTTTCCGTCCTAAGAAAAGCCTTAATGTGTAAACTGAAATATGAAAGATGCCCACTCCTGCTTGTCTATAAGTCCGCATTCTGCGTTACCACAGCGTTACTACTAAAGCTAGGCTATCGCACCCACTCAGGGCTTGCTTATGCGCTTGATTTAGCGCCTTGAATCCAACTACTATCCGGCGCATAATCTGGATACTTTATGCTTTCCGTGGCCCTTCACTCACTTCAGTCTCATAGCATCGCTGGTTTACTACAATACTATTACCACTGACCAGCTTAGCTTGATGTTTAACTTCGCCAGCTACTTCTGCCAGCTCTATATGAGATTTGAATGTATCTTTTTCACAAAGTACAACGGCCGTCGACAGACTCATCAAATTAAAGTTCATCTTTTCACCCTGACGGTTTTCGCCAAGTAGATAACCTCGCTCACGATCCTTAGCGTCATAAAGTAACAACGATTCACGCTGAAAACGCGCTAGCATTAGTTCAATAAGTGAACGCCATTCGGCAGGCTCCAGCAGAACCACAAAATCATCACCGCCGACATGGCCAACAAAATCAACCCCTGTAACACAGTCACGCAGTAGCGTTGCAACCAACAAAATCACCCGATCACCACGTTCATAACCATAAGCGTCGTTAAAAACCTTAAACCAGTCGAGATCAAGATAAGCCAGAACAAAAGGAATGCCCGCTTGTAGGCGACGGTCTATCTCATGATTAATACTATTATTACCAGGTAGGTGCGTAAGTGGATTGCTGTCTAGAGCCTGTGCAATGCGCAAATCTGTCATTGATTTTAATATACTAATCACTGATAACAAGCCAACGTACTTGCCAAGATGGGTTATAATTGCCGGATCATAAGCGATACAGTCATTACGATCGGTCATCGCCAAACTTATCTTTTTTATGCCTGTCGTAATATCGAGCATAATGGCGCTCTCTTCCATTAAGATATCCACCTGTTTACGGCGGTTAAGCTCATGTGCATAACGATGGCCGAAAACAGCCACTATTTTACGTCGGGTAACCAAACCGACGGGTTCCATCTTTTTATTCACCACAGGCAGCGCCATCAGATTTTCATCATGACAAAAGCGTTCCAGCACGACCGTCGCCATCATGCCTTTGTAAACAGGCTCAGCATACTGCAGTTCACCAGCCTGCATCACCGGCCGATCTTTATTTTCAATATACGGGATCAGTTGTGCACTACTTTGCATCATCTGACGGCACTCATTTTAGCTAAACATCCATCATCTACTGTTGCAACTCGTTGCATACCGTACCTCGCCACCAGAAAGCAGATATAAAGCTTCCAAGTAAGCAAAATTTAACAAATGTATATGTCACAGTGATGACAAAGCATTCACCTTCATCGGCCTGAGAAGCTTTGTGTTTTGGTGTTACCCTGGATGTTGATCTTACCCATCAACTCCATCAGCTCCTGTTGGGCATTATGGACGGTCGTCTGTGAGCGAACACGATGATAACGACCATCTTGGCGTAGGTTCCAGGAAGCTGTGTTATCATTTAAAAACGGACGCAAACCGAGGCTTAACACTTCACGTGCCAGCTTAGGATCACGCACGGGAAAACAAGTTTCTACTCTTCGAAGCAGGTTGCGGCCCATCCAGTCGGCGCTAGCACACATGATTTCTGTTTCACCACCATTATAAAAATAGTAGACACGTGAATGCTCCAGAAAACGCCCCAGCACGGTACGCACACGAATATTTTCAGACACACCCTTAATACCTGGACGTAAACAGCAGATACCGCGCACAATCAAATCAATTTTCACACCAGCTTGGGAAGCCCTATACAGTGCTTTGATAATCTCAGGCTCTTCCAAACCGTTAATTTTGGCAATAATACGCCCCTTGCCACCGTCCTTGGCGTTTGCCGCTTCCATACCAATACGCTCAATTAAGCCACTATGCAGTGAGAACGGTGCCTGTAACATCGTCTTCAACTTCGATACCCGTCCCAAACCGGTCAGCTGTTGAAAGACACGATGCACATCTTCACCCAGTTCAGGATTACAGCTCATCAGACCAAAATCGGTATAAAAACCGCTTGTAATGGTATGATAATTACCTGTTCCCAAATGCACATAGCGACGCATTTTACGCCCCTCTCGGCGCACAATAAGCATCATCTTACAGTGTGTTTTGTAGCCCACTACGCCGTACACCACTTGCACACCAGCTGCGGAAAGACGGTCGGCCAAGGCGATATTATCTTCTTCATTAAAACGTGCCCGCAATTCAATGACCGCAACCACCTCTTTGTTTGCACGCGCAGCTCTAACCAGAGCATCGACGATCGGAGAGTCCGTGACAACCCGGTAGAGCGTCTGTTTAATCGCTAACACATGCGGATCGCAAGCCGCCTGCTTAAGCAAATCCACCACTGGTGAAAAACTTTGATACGGATGATATAGCAGCTGATCCCCTTCTCGAATCACCTGAAACAGGCTCTTATCATCCTGCAATAACTGTTTTGGCAGCCCCGGTTCAAACGGGGGAAACTTTAGATCGGGGCGATTTACATCATCATACACCAGTGCCATGCGATAGAGATTCACCGGCCCCTCTACTCTATAAAGGTCGTTCTCTTGCAAGCCAAACTGTTGCAATAGAAAATCAGAGAGTTCTGCCGGGCATTGATTCGATACTTCCAAGCGCACACCCTGACTGAAACGACGCTCTAACAACTCGCCTGCTATGGCTTTTTTCAGATCTGCCAAATCTTCATCAACATCTAGCTCACTATTCCGAGTAATCCGGAATTGATGGCAAAACTTCGATTTCATACCCGGAAACAGTTCGCCTACATGTGCATGAATAATCGAGGAGAGAAAGACATAACAGTGTTTTGATGTCGCCACATCATCGGGTAAGCGAATCACTCGTGGTAATGATCGCGGCGCTTGGACAATCGCATAATTCGATTCTCGTCCAAAGGCATCTTTACCTTCGAGAGCCACCATAAAATTCAATATCTTATTCAACAAACGAGGGAAAGGGTGCGCCGGATCCAAACCAATCGGTGTCAGTAAGGGAAGCAGTTCGCGCCTGAAAAATTTATGAATCCACTCTTGCTGCGCCTCATTCCATTCAGAACGATGCAGAAAAAATATTTCCTCTTCGCGCATACAGGGCAAAAGTTCATCATTAAGCAGGCGATACTGCTGACTGACGAGATCACCAACATTCACACGAATTTTCTGCAGCGTTTCACTCGCTGTCAAACCATCGGCATCAACACTCATTGAACCTGCTGCCAGGCGATGTTTCAATATGGCCACACGCACTTCAAAATATTCATCCATATTCGAAGTACAAATACAGAGAAAACGCAAGCGCTCCAAAAGCGGCATCTTTGAGTCACAGGCCATTTCAAATACGCGCCTGTTAAATTCAAGCATACTAAGATCTCGATTAAGATATAATTCAGGACTATCCAATGACAGCTCTACTTCTGGTTTCAATTAATCACCTCAAAGGGGGTATATAACACATGGGTCAAAACAAGACTGGGGACCCTAACAAACAAAAATGACACCTGCGTGTCATAAATATCAAAAAAACATATTCATTTTTTCAACGGTGAAAACTAGCACTTTTGACATCTTTATGACAGACACTTATAGTAGCATGAGTATAAAAAAAGTAAATGTGATAGGTGCCGATGAAAAACAATAGAGACAACCTACGTATCAAGCTCTCCATCCCTGCACAGATTATCCCAGCAGGAGACACCCCGATTGAGGTAACGCTTGAGGACTTAAGCTTGCGTGGCATGCTCGCCTATGCACAGAAAATCCCCCCAACCGATCAGGTATGCCAAATTTTACTATTCCCGGGCCACCATAAATTTGAATTACTCATCGCCAATGATGGTAGCATTATCAGAGTAGAGGATCACCGTCTTGGCATTCACTTCAACCCCTTAAATATCGAAGCAGACAGGGAGCTGAAAAATATACTTCTCACGCATACTGATGATCCTAAATCGTGCATTTCTGAGTTTACTGAATCAGCCCTGTTTCTCGATCCCTTAAGCGCAGCTCACTTTCACCTATATTAAGACGCGCAAAAACGGGCACCTGAAATCACGATGTTCAATATAATCATTCAAGTTTGAAGTCTCTTCTCTTGTTATACTTAGGGCCACGGAAAGAATAAAGTATCCAGGTTATGCGCAGGATAGTTGTTGGATTCAAGGCGCCAAATCAAGCGCATAAGCAAGCCTTGAATAGGCGCGATAGACTACTGCCTTTCATTGTAACTCTGTGGCAACGAGAATGCGGACTTATAGACCAGCACGTGGAGGATTTATTCTTTCCGTGGCCCTTAAATCACTATAGCAGGGCTAAAGACCCACGCCCTAATATCTGACTAACAAGCTTTTACTTCGTGTCCTTGAGGCTAACACTCTTTTCAACATTCGTGTGCGACATCGCCATCAACAACCCTTATTGCTTGACCCTTTCCATGAGTATCCTTCGCGGCGAAAGCTTTTGAGCATGGTTGATTATCCGTGTTGAATAACACCATAATGATAGGCTTGAGATCTCTTTTATACCCTCCATTTTAAGCTAAAAACTCACCATACTGGAAAATACATCAAACTTTCGCTATATTGCGGCTCCTTTTTCATTTCGAGGAGAGTGAGGATAAGCATGCAGAACATCCAATGGGTACGTTTTTGTATAATGTACCGTTTGCCCTGCATACTCCCGCACTAACCGCTGGCCAGCATGCCAAATGAGGTTATAAGTATGAGTAATTCACAATCCATTTCAGATCAGACTGTCAACCAGACGCCTCGCCGTCAGGGACTTTATGATCCGCGACATGAACATGATGCTTGTGGTGTTGGCTTTATCGCCAATATCAAGAACAAGAAGAGCCATGATATTGTCGCAAAAGGGCTAGAGATTCTGGAGCGCTTAACGCATCGCGGTGCCTCCGGAGCTGACCCTCGCGAAGGTGATGGTGCGGGTATACTACTGCAGATTCCCCATCAGTTTTTCACAGCCGTTACGACTGAACTCTCTTTCACACTACCGGATGCAGGCGACTATGGCGTTGGCATGGTTTTCTTCCCGCAGAACAGCGACCACCGTGAAGCGTGCAAGGCAATCGTTGAAGCCTCCATTGAGAGTGAAGGGCAAAGCCTACTAGGCTGGCGTGAAGTGCCCGCGGATAAAGTACGCGCCGATCTACCCGAGAGCGTTAGCGCTTGTGAGCCTGTCATTAAACAGTTTTTTGTTGCACGTAGCGAGAGCCTGAGTGATCAAGATGCCTTTGAGCGTAAGCTATATGTCATTCGCAAGGTCATTAGTAACGCGATTGCTGCCAAACAATTTGATGATGCGGCCAATTTTTATATCGCCTCGCTCTCCTGTCGCACCATCGTCTACAAGGGCATGTTCCATTCCCATCAGGTAGGCGCCTATTATGACGATCTGCGCGATGCGCGCATGACTTCCGCCCTAGCGCTGGTCCACCAACGCTTTTCCACCAACACCTTCCCATCTTGGGAGCTGGCTCACCCCTTCCGCATGGTCGCCCATAATGGTGAAATCAACACCGTACGCGGCAATCTCAACTGGATGAACGCGCGCCGTCATTCCATGCACTCGAAGATTCTCGGTGAGGATCTACAGAAGCTCTGGCCAATCAGTATTGATGGGCAGTCGGATACCGCCTGTTTTGACAATACCCTCGAACTACTGGTTGCCGGTGGCTACTCTTTGGCGCATGCCGCGATGCTGATGATCCCTGAAGCGTGGTCGGGCAACAAACAGATGGATGAGGAGCGTCGGGCTTTTTATGAGCACAATGCCGCACTGATAGAGCCATGGGATGGCCCTGCTGCCGTTGTGTTTACGGATGGACGTCAGATTGGTGCAACGCTGGATCGCAATGGACTGCGTCCCACCCGTTATCTGGTCACCAATGATGATATGGTACTCGGCGCTTCCGAAATGGGCGTGCTCGATATTCCCGAAGAGACAATTATCAAAAAATGGCGTCTACAGCCAGGCAAGATGCTGCTAATCGATCTGGAAAAAGGCTGCATCATTGATGATAATGAGATCAAACAGCAACTAGCCAGCGCCAAACCTTACAAAGAGTGGCTGGCCAAAACACAGATCCAGCTAGAGGAATTACCGCTAGAAGTCGCACCCTTAGCACCCGATCATCAGACCCTTCTTCACCGTCAGCAAGCCTTTGGCTACACTCAGGAAGACATCAAGTTCCTGATGACACCAATGGCTATCTCCGGCCAAGAAGCGACTGGTTCAATGGGCAATGACAGTCCGTTAGCCGTGCTCTCGAATCGTGCTAAACCTATGTATAATTATTTCCGTCAACTCTTTGCTCAGGTCACCAACCCGCCTATCGACCCGATTCGCGAAGAGATGGTTATGAGTCTGATCTCTATTATTGGCGCCAACCCCAACTTACTCGGGCTTGATGAGGTAGAACCACAACTGCGTCTTGAAGTACATCAGCCCATCCTCTCCAATATTGATCTGGAGAAGATTCGTCATATTGACCAGCACACCAATAACCGCTTTCGCACCATCACCCTCTCCACCTGCTACCCCGTTGAGCAGGGCGCTGCCGGCATGGCGGTGGCTCTTGAGAGCTTATCTCAACAAGCTGAGAAAGCTGTGCTTGGCCACTTTAATATCATTATCCTCTCCGATCGTGATATGAATAGTGAAAACGTTGCCATGCCAGCCCTATTGGCCACGTCAGCCGTCCATCAACACCTGATTCGCGCGGGCTTAAGAACGGATACCGGCCTCGTTGTTGAAACCGGCTCAGCGCGCGAAGTCCACCATTTTGCCTGTCTGGCAGGCTTTGGTGCCGAAGCGATCAACCCCTATCTGGCCTTTGACACGCTGGTAGATTTAAAACGACAGGGACAACTGCCTAGCGAGCTCTCGGCTGAAGAGATCGAAAACCGCTACATAAAGGCTATTGGCAAAGGACTATTTAAGGTGATGTCCAAAATGGGCATATCCACATATCAATCCTATTGCGGCGCCCAGATTTTTGAAGCTGTAGGCTTGGCCACGGCCTTTATCGAAAAATACTTCACAGGTACACCAAGCCAGATTGAGGGCGCGGGACTGACTGAAGTTGCCAAAGAGGCAACACAACGTCACATCGATGCATTCCGTGGCAAGATGATCTACAAAGACGCCCTAGATGTTGGTGGCGAATATGCATGGCGCGTGCGCGGTGATGAACACACCCTGACACCTGAAGTCATTGCCAAAGTCCAGCATGCCGTGCGCACCTCAAATTACGCACTCTATAAAGAGTATTCTGCTATTATTGACAATCAATCGGGCAAGCTGAAAACACTTCGTGGCCTATTTCAATTCAAACAGCGCAGGGCGGTTGCCCTCGATGAGGTTGAACCCGCCTCAGCCATTGTAAAACGTTTTGTCACTGGTGCAATGTCCTTTGGCTCTATTTCGCATGAAGCCCATAGCACACTGGCTATTGCCATGAATCGTCTGGGTGGCAAATCCAATACCGGTGAAGGCGGCGAAGAGCCTGAACGCTTTAAGCCCTTAGCCAATGGCGACTCCATGCGCTCAGCCATTAAACAGGTGGCCTCCGGTCGCTTTGGGGTCACCGCTGAATACTTAAACAATGCCGATCAAATTCAGATTAAAATGGCACAGGGGGCTAAACCGGGTGAAGGCGGTCAGCTACCAGGCCATAAAGTAGATCAACGCATCGGCCGTGTACGTCACTCAACACCGGGCGTGGCACTCATTTCACCACCGCCCCACCACGACATCTACTCGATTGAGGATCTGGCTCAGCTAATCTTTGACCTAAAGAATAGCAATCCGCGCGCCGATATCTCTGTTAAATTAGTCTCAGAAGTTGGTGTAGGTACGATTGCTGCAGGTGTCGTTAAAGCCCATGCTGATCATGTTGTAATTTCCGGTCATGACGGCGGCACCGGCGCCAGCCCGCTCACCTCCATCAAACATGCCGGCACCTCATGGGAACTAGGCTTAGCCGAAACACAACAAACATTGGTACTCAATCGCCTACGCAGCCGCATGACACTACAGACCGATGGACAGATACGAACCGGTCGCGACGTGGTGATTGCCGCCCTCTTAGGGGCTGATGAAGTCGCCTTTGGCACCATCGCGCTGATTGCTGAAGGCTGCATTATGATGCGCAAATGCCATCTTAATACCTGCCCTGTTGGTGTCGCTACGCAGGATGCGGAACTACGCAAGCAGTTTGTCGGTAAGCCGGAAGATGTGGTTAATCTGTTTATGTTTATCGCTGAAGAAGTACGCGAATGGATGGCTGAACTAGGCTTTAAAACTTTTAATGAGATGATTGGACGCTCCGATATTCTAAACACCAATGAAGCGATTAAACACTGGAAATCAGAGGGACTGGATCTCTCACCAATCTTCCATCAAGCCGATGCCAAGGGTGCGCCCGTTCATCACTGCGAATCACAAGATCACGGCTTGGATAAGTTGATTGATAACAAACTAATTGAACAGGCACAGCCTGCTTTAGAGAGCGGCACGCCTGTGCTCATTGAAACAGCGATTCACAATGTTGATCGCAGTTTCGGCACCATGCTTTCAGGCCAAGTGGCCAAACGTTATGGCCATAAAGGTTTACCCGATGATACCATCGCCATTAAAGCACGCGGCACAGCGGGTCAATCCCTCGGTGCTTGGTTAGCAGCGGGTGTCTCCATTGATCTAGCGGGTGAAGGCAACGATTATGTGGGTAAGGGCATGTCCGGTGGCCGTATTGCCATCTACCCGCCGGCCAACGCCAAACTGATTGCTGAAGAAAATATTATTGTCGGCAACACGGTTCTATTTGGAGCGATTGCCGGTGAATGTTATTTCAACGGTATTGCCGGTGAACGTTTTGCTGTGCGCAACTCGGGTGTGGCTGCGGTTGTTGAAGGCGTAGGCGACCACGGTTGTGAATACATGACCGGTGGTACGGTAGTGATTCTCGGTGAGACTGGACGCAACTTTGCCGCAGGTATGTCTGGTGGCATCGCTTACGTGCTCGATAGCCATGGCACATTTGAAAGTCGGTGCAATATGGCCCAAGTCGCCCTCGAAGCGATATCTTCAGAAGCGGATGCACTTGAAGCGCTGGATCATCAAGGTGCCGACCTAGAGACACACGGGCGTGTGAATATCCAACACACGCTATCGCAAAATGATCAGCAGATTCTACACTCGTTGATTTCTCGCCACGTTCACTACACCAACTCAGCCGTTGGCAAGCGTATTTTAGCAAGCTGGAACGACTATATGGGACAATTTGTAAAGGTGATGCCCGTAGATTATCGCCGCGCATTAGCCGACAGAGAAGCTGAACAAGTAGCAGCTGCAAAGGAGACAGCCCATGGGTAAAGTAACCGGATTTAAAGAATACAATCGGGAAAACCTCAGTTATACACCCGTTGCAGACCGCATCGTACATTTTAACGAGTTCTCAAAACTGCCAACAGACATGCCTACGCAGGCAGCTCGTTGTATGGATTGTGGCATTCCCTTCTGCCATAATGGTTGCCCGATCAATAACATTATTCCCGAGTGGAATGATGCTGTTTATCATGATAATTGGCGCCAAGCGCTGGATATTCTTCATTCTACCAATAACTTTCCCGAATTCACCGGCCGCATCTGTCCTGCTCCCTGTGAAGAGGCGTGCACCGTCAATCTGATAGGTGATGCCATATCCATTAAAAATATCGAGCTATCCATCGTTGAAAAAGGCTGGCAAGAGGGCTGGATCACACCAGAAATAGCTGATCCCAAGACAGGCAAACGGGTTGCAATCGTAGGCTCTGGCCCCTCCGGTATGGCGGCCGCCCAACAGTTGGCACGCGTGGGGCACGAAGTGGTGGTCTTTGAGAAAAACAACCGCATTGGTGGCTTAATGCGTTATGGCATTCCAAATTTTAAATTTGAGAAATCCGTCATTGATCGACGCATGGCGCAGATGCGCAGCGAAGGCGTGGAATTTCGCGTAAACTCCACGGTTGGTGAGAATGTATCTGCGACGGATCTACTTAGCCGCTTTGATGCCGTGATTCTTGCGGGTGGCTCTGAAAAACCGCGTGATCTGCCTCTACCGGGGCGCGACTTAGACGGCGTCCATTTTGCTATGGATTTTCTAACACTCAACACCAAACGGGTGCTGGGCGACCATATTCCTGATAAGCAGTTTATCTCCGCTGAAGGTAAACATGTGGTAGTCATTGGTGGTGGCGACACCGGCTCTGATTGTATTGGTACCTCTAATCGACATGGCGCGCTCTCTGTCACACAACTTGAAATTATGCCTAAACCGGCAACAGCCCCCAACAAACTTACGACTTGGCCTAATTGGCCCATGCGCATGCGTACCTCCACCTCGCAGGAGGAGGGTTGTGAGCGCGACTGGCAGGTTTCCACCAAACGTTTCATCGGCGATAGCGACGGCAATGTTCAATCAATTGAATGTGTTCGGGTAGAGTGGAAACAGACCCATGGCCAATGGAGCTTCGACGAAATCGAAGGCTCTGAATTTGAGCTACCAGCACAACTAATTACCCTGGCCATGGGTTTTGTCCACCCCGTTCATGAAGGCATGCTGACAGAGCTAAGCGTCAACAAGGATGGACGTGGCAATGTTGCCGCTAATGATCTGGATTATGCTACCAGTGTTGATAAAATCTTCACGGCTGGCGACATGCGCCGTGGTCAATCACTGGTTGTCTGGGCCATTCGTGAAGGACGTCAGTGCGCTCGCTCAGTGGATGAATTTCTTATGGGCAGCACGACTCTGCCCCGCTAAAACCTACCAGCTCAATGGGGGTGCTTATGCACCCCTGTCCTAGGCTGTCGAAATAGTTCCTAAATGAGGCTTAAGGGCCGTGGAAAGAATAAATCATCCACGTGCTGGTCTATATCCGCATTCTGCGTTGCCACAGAGTTACTACTAAAGACAGTAGGCTATCGCCCCCATTCAGGGCTTGTTATGCGCTTAATTTGGCGCCTTGAATCCAACTACTATCCTGCGCATAACTTGGATACTTGATTCTTTCCGCGGCCCTTAAATAGTCCCCCGCTTTTTGGCTACAATGATACACCTCTCTACGCATGGTAAGGTGATTTAAGTATTACGCTCGTCATTCCCGTGAAGAATCTGCCCCCGCGAAGGCGTGGGGTGGGAATCAAACAGAGCGGTTTTTTAGATATGGATTCCCGATTCAACCCTCGGGAATGACGGTCTATTGCCGTGAAATAACGGCAAGGGCAGGGAGTCTCTCACGCGTTATGGCCGTCAGGCTTAGGGCCACGGAAATAATAAAGTATCCAGGTTCTGCGTAGAATATAAGTTCGGATTCAAGGCGTATAATCAGGCGCATAGCTTGGCTATGTAACTGATTTGACAACGTAGAATGCGGACTTATAGACCAGTAGAATTGGATG